>NZ_JBKXTT010000015.1:0-107904 GCF_047017445.1 Marvinbryantia sp.
CCTCATCCGCGATGCAGACCGGCTCCCCTTCGCCTATCTTCTCATAAGGCAAATTATCCGCACCCCGGAAGATGACGGAGGGATTCTTTTCCCGTTTAATCTTGCCCTCTTTGATGAGCCGCTCCTTCTCCGCCCGGATACGTTCCAACAGGACAGAAGCGGGTTCATCATTGGGGTCTTGCGGCACAAGCTTCCCTTGAACAGCCATCTGAAGAATAGAATTTTTTAACTGCTGTCCGGTCATTCTGCTTCGTCCTCCGTCAAGTTGATGCCCAGTATCTCTGTAATCTGCTCCAAAATGCGGTCGATGTCAGCGTTCAGGCTTGCCCTTTTTTCTTGATATTGCTGAATCAGCTCTTTGGGAGGCAAGATTTCTTCTTCCTCATGGGGGAATCCGCAAAGGTCGATGTTATAATTTCTTCCCGCAATTTCTTTCACAGTGTATTTCTTCGCCTTGTCAAAACCGTCTACATTGATTTCCTGACGATCATTCCACCACTCAATTGCCGAATTAAAATGTTCCAGCTTCATCGGCTTGGTTTTGCTGAAATGCTTGTATCCCTCCGGCATATCCAAACGATAGAACCATGTTTCTTTCGTTTCACCCGTCTTTTCAAAGAACAGAATGTTTGTTGTAATGGATGTATAGGGTGAGAAAACGCTGCCCGGCATCCGTATGATGGTGTGGACATTAAATTCAGAAAACAGCTTCTTCTTGATGGCAACCTTGGCATTGTCCGTTCCGAACAGGAAACCATCCGGAAGAATTACCGCAGCGCGTCCATTCTCCTTTAAGCGGTACATGATAACCGACATAAACAAATCAGCGGTTTCACTGCTGGCCAGATCGGAGGGAAAATGGTTTTTTACTTCAGTCTTCTCGGAGCCGCCATAGGGCGGATTCATCAGAATTACATCCACCTGGTCATCGCTGGTATAGTCCAGCACATCTCGTAACAGCGAATTGTCATGATAAATTTGCGGAACATCCAAATCGTGAAGCAGCATATTCGTGATGCAGAGCATATACGGAAACTGTTTCTTTTCAATACCGTAAATAGAGTTGGCATAAAGCTTTTCATCGTCGGTTGTTTTTACTTTTTTCTTTAGCTCTTTCAGCCAGCTTGTAATAAAGCCGCCTGTGCCACATGCAAAATCAGCCATCGTTTCGCCAATCTGAGGGTCAATCATTTGCGCCATAAAATCAGTAACCGCACGGGGCGTATAGAACTCACCAGCAGAACCGGCGCTCTGCAATTCCTTCAATATGGACTCATAGATCTCTCCGAACGCATGGCTTTCTTCATAATCGTTCAGGTCAAGCTCGTCGATGACAGTGATAACCTGACGGAGAAGGATGCCATCCTTCATATAGTTGTTCGCGTCGGCGAATGTGGTTTGCACGATGGCTTTTTTAATAGGCGTCGATGCGTCTATGGGAAGGGTTTTCAGCGTAGGAAACAGGGTATTATTCACAAATGTCAGGAGAGCATCGCCTGTCATTCCCTTTCCATCTGCGTCATGTGCCCAATTTCGCCATCTGCACTGCTCCGGGATGATGGAAACATAATCATCGTCGTCCCATTCCCAATCAGATTCTTTCGCATCGTATACTTTCAAAAAAAGCATCCATGCGATCTGCTCAATACGCTGTGCATCTCCGTTAATTCCGGCGTCGTTCCGCATGATGTCGCGGAGACGCTTCACAAAGGTTGATAAATTGCTCATTTATGCTACGCTCCCTTGGTATATTGCCTGCTCCAATTCCTGAACAGCTTGATAATATCCGTCTTTGCCTCCAAAGTAGGAAGCAATTTTTGACGGCTTACCCATCCGCATGAACGGGTCAAGTTTCAAAACTTCGGTTCGTTCAATTTCATATATGCCTGTGTCCTTATATTTTTCAAGCAAAGCTTCAAGAACTTTTCTGGCGGTTCCGCTATACTTGCTCAGAAAATCGCTTTTTTTTACGTTTTCAGCGCGTTCCCGACGGGTAAGCGGTTTCTTGTCAAATGCCACATGGCAGATAAAATCGTAATCATCCACATCCGCCATGCCCTGTTCGGTTTTCAGCATCTCCAGATCAATGCCCCGTTCCAGAAACAGCTCCTTGATTTTTTCCTTTTTCTGCTCCGTAGACCACTTGCGGATAAAGAAATCCAGCGAAGCATATTCACCGAGGATATTTTCTTTCGTGTAGTCGATAATGCTTTCCTGCCGGAGTAGCTTCCCGTTCACATCAAAGATAGAAACAGTCTTGTAGATAATCTCTACCTTACAGCCATCCTTCCCAACAAAAGGCTTGGGCTTTTTGTCTACCGACGGCGGGTCAATCGGTTCCGCCCCCGGTTCTGATCCCTGTCCCGGTTGTGGAGGAGTATTTCCACCGTCATCTGGCTGGAAATCATCATCAATTTCAATCGGACCATCCCAATCAGGGTCAGCAAAGAGCCTCGTTACGTTTCGGAAATCCATCACCACAAAGCTCATTTTCCCGTCTTTTTCCCGCAATCTTGTTCCGCGTCCGATAATCTGTTTAAATTCCGTCATGGAGCCAATCATTTCATCAAGGACAATCAGCTTCGTCATTTTGCAATCTGAACCGGTAGAGAGCAACTTGGATGTGGTCGCTATTACCGGGTACTTGGATGATACGGAGATGAAATAGTCCAGCTTGCTCTTACCATAATCATCACTGCCAGTGATACGAACCACATAATCGGGGTTCTTCTTCACCATATCCGCATTTTGATTCACCAAAGCCAGACGCATCCTCTCCGCAGCGTCCTCCGTCGCACAGAAAACCATAAATGTCGCGCTGCCCTTTAAGCGGACGCCAGCCATCACCAATATCCGTTATAATATTGATTACCTTGAATGGCGCAAGGAAGCCGTCCTCAATGCCTTCTTTTAGGCTGTAGGTATAGATTGGCTCCCCAAAGTAGTCGATATTTGAAACATACTTTGTCTCCTTCGGGGTAGCTGTCATACCAATCTGCGTAGCAGAGGAGAAGTATTCCAGGATTTTTCTCCAGTTGCTTTCTTTTTTCGCGCTGCCTCTATGACACTCATCTACAATCACGAGGTCAAAGAAATCCGGGCGGAACAACTGGCTAAGTTTGGCTATGGTGTTGTCCTCATCGCCCTCACTGTCATCGTTCCCGCCGGCAATCTGCTGATACAGAGAGAAATACACCTGATAGGATGTAATTGTGCTTGGGTCATCCTTTGAGAAGTTGACCTTATGGATAACCTTCTCCAACGGTGCGAAATCCTGCTGGATAGACTGGTCAACAAGGTTGTTGCGGTCGGCAAGATAGAGGATTTTCTGCTTAATGTCGCTTTTCAGCAGACGGTAGACAATCTGGAATGCTGTATAAGTCTTACCCGTGCCAGTTGCCATCACCAGCAAAATACGGTTTTGCCCTCGTGCAATCGCATCAACAGTACGGTTAATAGCAATCCGTTGATAATATCGCGGAGGGTATGTAGTCTGACTGCTGTAATACGGCTGTTGTATGATTGTTTCCTGCACTTCGGACAGACCAGCACCATCATTTGCCTCCGCTTTATAGCGCGTAATGAGTTCCTGTTCTGTAGGGAACTCGTCCATTCCAAAGGTGCTCTCTTGTCCAGTCAAAAAATCATGCTCTGCAAATCCATCGCCGTTTGAGCTGTAGGCAAAAGGAACATCCAACATTTGTGCATAGGTCATGGCCTGCTGTAAGCCATGCGAAATGGAGTGGTTGTTGTCCTTTGCTTCCACAATGGCAATGGGGTTATTCTGGTTCAAATAGAGTACATAATCAGCACGCTTTGCCGTTTCACGGAAAGCGAAATTGCCTTTCAAATTTACACGTCCATCGGTAATCTTTGTTTCCAAGGTTATGTGGTCAGAGTTCCACTTGGATGTAATTGCAGGCGTGATGAAATGAAATTTGATGTCCTCCTCAGACATCTGTGCTTTTGGGATTACACTCATCGCGTTGCCCGTCCTTTCGTATGTAATATAACTTCTGCATAACAAATATTATCGGAAGTTCAGATGCAAAAAAATTATTGGTCCGGCTTGTCTTTCACAAATTCCATGACATCGCCAATATCGCAATCCAGATAATTGCAGATTTTCTCCATACTGCTCATAGACACGGGCTGACCTTTACTTAGTCTGGCCAACACATTCTTTGTCACACCGGCGCTTAGTGCCATATCTGTCCGCAGCATATCCTTATCAATCAGTAGCTTCCAAAGCTTGTTATAACTGATAGCCATGTAATGCCTCCTCGCCGCGAAAATTCTATAAATACACTGTTTTATTATAGCACATCAATTCATCTATATCAACCTCAAGTCACTAAAAAGTGACCTGCATATGAAAGCAAGAAAAGGTTAAAACTACCCTTAACAAATCTCATCTCATGAAAAAATATTTATTAATGATTCTTGCTGTTCTTTATGTTATGAGTGCACAAACAGCGTGTGCTTCTGATATATCTGCTGCGTATGAAATGTTGACTGCATACAAAACAGAAAACTATCCACAGCAAAGTGTCGCTGACTTTAATAATTCTTTGTTGGATAAAGATGATTTTTCCAAACTATTGGATGTACACTCTGACGTAATAACAAATATTTCTCCGGATGACGATAATTATAATTTTATCACGCTGACGCTTAATGCTTTGCTTAACGAGATTTATTATGAGCAGGTAGAAAAAATACTGCTTTCAGCATTAGCGGTTATCTGAAAAAGAAAGAGCCGTACTGTGACTTCCTTTTCTACACGCTTTATACCATCAGCTATACGCTTCCGGACCCGCAGGCTATAACTGTCGCAGAAAGAGACAGTATACTAAAAGCATTTCGTACAGAAATGCAGCAGTATGTTGACGATTCAAGCATAAATGAAATCATGGATGGTAATGCCAAAACACTGTTTTCGGATAAAGCTGCTGAACTTGCAAATGATATGTCCTCTGAACAGATTTGCATATCTTCTGAAATCAGCAGCATTGAAATCCATAATGCGGAAGCAGAAATTACTCAATAATCAAAAACAGCTATTCCTTTAAAGAAAGCCGGTTTTCATTTCCCCAGTCACAAAGCTTATCTAAAACTTCCATAAGAGAATGCTCGCGGTCAGTCAGCGAATATTCCACTTTGGGAGGTATCTGCGGGTATACTTTGCGCACGATGAGACCGTCAGCTTCCAGCTCCTTCAGATGCTGGCTCAGTGTTTTATCCGTAACTTTTTTCAGATAGCGCTGCATTTCGTTGAACCGGACAGGCTCGTATTCCATCAGGCAGTAAAGAATTACCGGTTTATATTTTCCTGCAATCAAAGAGAGCGTGTAGCTGTATCCGGTTTTCTCAAAATCTGCATCTGCAATGCAATGTTTACTCATTATACTTTCCTCCGGGATAGTACCTATCTGTAAAGTGGGTACTTGATTTTACTCTTGCTTTTTGTATAATTATAATATCAGCAGACAGGGAATGTCAATTCCTGCTGCTGAAAAAATACAAGCAAAAAATACAGGGAGGCATGACATCATGAAAAAAGATTTGGGGGTTGTGCAGGCAGTGTATCCCATGCCTGTATTGATGGTCGCAGCTTATGACGAGAATGAAAAGGTCAATGTCATGAACGTTGCGTGGGGACAGATATGTGATGAGGACAAGATTATCCTTTTTATCGGTGAAGGAAAGAAAACATGGCTGAATATTAAAGCGAGCAGAGCCTTTACTGTTGCGCTGGCCGACGAAGCGCACATGGACGCCGCCGATTTCTTCGGAATCGCATCCGGAAATAAAATAAACGACAAATTTGAGCGCACCGGCTACACAGCAGTCAAAAGTGACAAAGTTCATGCTCCGGTCATTGAGGAGTTTCCCGTAGTCATGGAATGTGAGCTGTTGGACATTCTGGATACCGAATATGTATCCGGTATTGTTGGCAGAATTGTCAATGTGAAAGCTGAGGAAGCCGTTCTCTCCGACAATGGAAAGGTTGACCCTGCAAAGCTTCATGCCCTTATTTTCGACCAGTTCCAGCACGGTTATTATGTGACGGGAGAAAAGGTGGGAAAGGCATGGAACGCCGGTGCCGGACTCATGAAAAAATAAGAAAAAAACAGCCCTTCCTTTACCGGGGAGGGCTGCCAGCCGTCTGAGAAATTTCTCCGTGTTCTTTTCTTCCTGTCTGTTACCGCATTTTACAGAGCCCTGCCCATCTCATAAGCCTTTTCCATTGCGGAAGTTCCTACAACATCTCCCGGCTTATCTGTACCATATCCAAAGACAAATCCTCCCTCTATATTTCCGCCTGCCCGGAAACAGCCGATATACCTGCGGAAACTGTCAATCATGGTTGTCATGTATTCTTCCGTTGGAGCCTGCCCGGATGCCAGCATATAAAAGGTTTTGTTTGTCAGCAACGGTTCCACTGCATACAAACGGTCAAGAACCGTTTTCGTCTGTCCATTCCAGGTATAAAAGTATACGGGGAAAGCAAAGACAAGCACATCTGCATTTTTCACTTTTTCGTAAATCTCATTCATGTCATCTTTTTGTACACATTGTCCGCCGTTACGCTGGCAGGCTCCGCAGCCCAGACAGCCGCCGACCGATTTATCTGTTAAATAAATTTTTTCAGCGTCATGGCCTGCCTCTTTTGCTCCCCGGATAAATTCATCTGCCATCAAGGAAGAATTTCCCCGTTTGCGGGCGCTGCCCGCTAAAACTAATAGTTTCTTTTTCATTATTCATTCTCCTTTCCTTTCACAAGTGATTTTGACATCCATGCACCACTTCTGTAACGCCAGAGGGCAAATACTGCTGTTACCAGCCATGTAAGCCCTGTTGTAAGCCAGATTCCCCACATACCGATGAACGGAACCGCCGTCAGCAGAAAAGCAAATCCGATACGGGCTATGATTTCCACAATACCGTTTACCAAAGCATATATAGAATCTCCGGCTCCGTTCAGCAAATAGCGAAGTACCTGCACAACTCCAAGCGCCATAAAGAACAGGCTTGTAATGTGGATACCGCTGGAAGCTAATGCGATAATATCCTTATCCGGTACGAAAATACTCATAATCAGTCTGCCGCCCAGCCAGAAAACGACCAGCAGAATCACCGATACGATTCCGCTTATCTTCATGGCAGAACACATTCCCTGCTTTACCCGGTCTGTTTTTCCGGCGCCAATGTTCTGACCTGTATACGTTACCATTGCTGTACCAAGTGCGGCGTAAATCTGCTGTACTAATAGTTCAATCTGAGTCGTAGATGTGAAAGCACCTATCACACTTTCCCCAAAACCATTTACAACACGCTGCAGAGCAATACTGGAAATATACATCAGCGAATACTGGAATCCTGTCGGTATTCCAACTTTCAATGTCTGACGGATAATATTGCTGTCCGGTTTCATGTAATGAACCGCATCATGGAATTGCGGCACTTTTTTGAACGCATAAATCATACATAAAACCGCAGCAATCGCCTGTGCCATTACGGTAGCAATCGCAGCACCTTCCACACCCATTCCCAGCGGGACAACAAAAATAATGTCGAGAATGATATTCAATATGCTGCAAAAGGCAAGAAAAATCAGCGGCGTTTTTGAATCCCCCAATGCCCTTAAAATTGAAAAAGGCGTGTAGTAGAGGGATACCGCAAGCAGACCTCCCATAAATACTCTCATGTAAGAAACCGCGTCATCCATCAGCGTAGCTGGTGTGTTTAGCAGAATAAGAATCGGCTTTGTAGCCAGTAATGCTATAACCGTCATAATAAGCGCTACAATTACGTTTACATACGCCCCGTTTGCAATGGCTTTCGCCGTATTTTTCTGATCTTTTGCGCCAAAATACTGGGAAACCACCACGCCCGTTCCGATCGCGGTTCCCATACACATGGACATGAACATCATAGACAATGCGTTTGTTGAGCCTACCGCCGAAAAAGCATCCGCTCCTACAAACTGACCGACAATTACGCGGTCTACCAGTGTATAGAGCTGTTGAAACAAATTTCCAATCAGAACAGGGAACGCAAATTGTAAAAGCAGTTTTGACGGTTTTCCATGCGTCATATCAATCGTTTTTGCCATTTCATTTCTCCTTTAGTCAATATTTTATAATGTACAATTTTGGGACTAATTGCTTTTTATTTATCCCCCTTTCAAGGGGGATCGTTTATCGGTGGTTTATTTATTATCAGTCTCTCCCAGCATGGCGTTACGAAAACCGATCCGGTAAATCCGGATAGCCTCCAGCAGGCTTTCTCTCTGCTCGGAAGTCAGTTTTTCAAAGGCTGCATATTCCGCTTTCCGGATTTTGGGAACGATTTGTTCTGCATACGCAGTCCCCTCCTTTGTCAGATGAATGGTCTTATTTCTCCGGTCGCTGGGCAATTCCCGCAGCTCAATAATTCCTTTTTTGTAAAATCCTGTAATAACGGCATTCACTGTCTGCTTCGGAAGAAATGTTTTTTCGCAGATTGTCTTCTGTGTACATTCTTCCGTGAACATAATCATTGTTAAAATTTGCAGGCTGGTATACGAAATATCCAGAGTGCGCGCGTAATCCTCGTAAACCATATTTATTACATGACATTCCTCGCAAAACCGGGATACCTGTCTGGCAATCCGGGAATCATCCATTTATATCACTTCTTTCTTTAGTCTTATTTTGGGACTATTTTATCATGTAAATATCAGCTTGTCAATAGTCCAGTTTTAAGACTAATAAAAAAGGTCAGACCTCTCATGGAAATCTGACCCTGCTATAGTATAATTAGCATTACTGTTCTTTTTATTTTCCGTCGCGCTCTTTGTCAAGCTTTACATTGCGGAAATAAAGCGCCATATCGATGGTGATTTCCACGATGTTGAGCACATAGAAGAACCAGCCGAGGTAAAACAGCCAGCCCGTTCCGGCGCCGGAGCTCCAGAGCATGAATTTGCGGATGATTCCGAAAACATATCCAATCCAGATAAAGAACTCAAAAAACAGGCTTTTTCCCTTTGCGGTTCTGGACGTCCAGGATTTCCGGATGGAAATCGGCCAGGAAAGCCCGAAGCAGAGTATCATCAGTGCCTCTAATAAATCTGTCATTTTTCTCCTCCTGTTTCCGCCCTCTGCCGCCGCGCTGGCAGGATGCAGTGTTCCATTCTGTCAGCGTATCCGGCAGGCAGAAGCGGCAGTATTATTTCTTCTGCTGCAGATAAGCGGCGCGTCCGCTCTCATACAGATTGTTGCCCTCGCTGTCGATGATGACAAAAAGCGGCATTTCCTCCACGTAGAGCTTGCGCAGCGCCTCCGCCCCAAGGTCCTCATAGGCGATCAGCTCGGCTTTTTTGATACATTTTGCCAGCAGTGCTCCGGCACCGCCGATGGCCCCGAAGTAGACGCCGCTGTATTTTTTCATTGCCTCAACGACCTCCGGCAGACGTGCGCCCTTTCCGATCATGCCGCGCGCACCCACCGACATCATGGTCGGCGCGTAAGCGTCCATACGGCCGCTGGTGGTCGGTCCGGCAGAGCCAATGACCTGTCCGGGCTTTGCCGGCGTCGGTCCGACGTAGTAGATGGTGGCATCCGTCGGGTCGAACGGAAGCTTTTCCCCGCGCGCAAGCGCCTCGCACATTCTCTTATGTCCGGCGTCGCGGGATGTATAAATGGTTCCGGTAAGATACACGGTATCCCCGGCATGAAGCGTTTTTGCAAGCTCTTCGGTGAGCGGCAGTGTGATATGTTTTTCCATCTAAATCACCTCCGTTTTGTGGCGCGTTACATGGCAGTTAATATTGATGGCGCACGGCATTCCGGCAATGTGTGTCGGCATCGTCTCAATATTTAAACCGATCGCTGTTGTCTTTCCGCCAAAGCCCTGTGGTCCGATGCCAAGCTCGTTGATTTTCGCCAGCATTTCCTTTTCCAGATCGGCATAGAACGGATCCGGATTTTCGGAATCGATCGGGCGCATCAGCGCTTTTTTCGCAAGCAGCGCCGCTTTATCGAAGGTGCCGCCAATTCCTACGCCGACAACCATCGGCGGACATGGATTCGGTCCCGCTGTCTCCACCGTCTCAATGATGAAATCCTTGATGCCCTGCAGTCCTGCGGACGGCTTGAACATGCGGATCGCGCTCATGTTTTCGCTGCCGAAGCCCTTCGGACCGACGGTGATTTTAATCTGCTCGCCCGGTACGATTTCTGTATAAATCATTGCCGGGGTATTGTCGCCGGTATTTCCTCTGCGCACCGGATCCTTTACCACGGATTTGCGCAGGTAGCCCTTGTCGTATCCGCGGCGGACGCCCTCGTTTACCGCATCAGAGAGGTCGCCTCCGACGATATGTACATCCTGCCCGATTTCCAGGAAAACACACGCCATACCGGTGTCCTGGCAGATGGGCACGTTTTCCGCATCGGCGATTTCATAGTTTTCAATAATTTTATCCAGCACGCCCTTTGCAATCTCGCCGTCCTCGCAGGCGCGGCAGTTTTTGATCGCACATTTTACATCGGACGGAAGGTGCTCGTTCGCTTCGATACAGAGCCGCTCCACCACATCTGTAATCTGACCTGCATTTATTTCACGCATATGAATGCTCCTTTCCCATTTCTACTTTACTCGACAGCCGATTCGTGACGTGCATACTTCGGAAGCAGCAGCGGGGATACGCCCTCTTCTGTCGCATTTGCCGCCGCCAGCTCCTCTGCGTATTTCTCAACGTGCTCCAGCGTCATGGCGCCAAGCGTCACATCCTTTGATTTTGCAGCCGCCGCTTTTCCGGCGTTGCGACCGAACACGATGATATCCAGCAGCGAGTTGCCCATCAGACGGTTTTTTCCGTGGATACCGCCCACCGCTTCGCCTGCCACCAGCAGGTTCGGGATAGCTTTTGTGAAGCCGTCCGCCTCAATCTCCACGCCGCCGTTCTGATAATGCAGCGTCGGATAGATAAGAATCGGAACCTTTCTCATATCAATGCCGTACTTCATGTACATACGGAACATTGCCGGTATCCGCGCTTCAATCGTGCCTTCTCCGCCAAGGATTTCGATCATCGGCGTATCCAGCCATACACCCTTCTGTCCGCCCGGCACCTCAACGCCGCGGCCTTCCTGGCACTCGCGGATAACACCGGAGGCATTGACATCGCGTGTTTCCAGCGGATGGATATAAGCCTCACCCTCCGCGTTGACAAGCTGCGCGCCCAGGGAACGCACCTTTTCTGTAACCAGTGCGCCCAGAAGCTGCGACGGGTAAACGGCTCCCGTCGGATGATACTGGATGGAATCCTGGTAAAGGAGCTTTGCTCCCGCGCGATAGCCCATGATTAGACCGTCCGCGGTCGCACCGTAGTGGTTTGATGTCGGAAAGCCCTGATAATGCATCCGTCCGGCGCCGCCGGTTGCAAGTACAACGGTCTTTGCTCTGGCAACCGAATAATCGCCTGTTTCCATGTTCAGCAGAACCGCGCCTGCCACCTGTCCTTTGTCATCCTTGATCAGTTCCACAGCGGAGGTAAATTCTACCACTGGAATCTGACGATTCAATACCTCGTCGCGCAGGGTGCGCATGATCTCCGCGCCGGAATAGTCCTTTGCCGCGTGCATTCTCTTCCGGGAAGTACCGCCGCCGTGCGTGGTGATCATCCGTCCGTCGTCTTCTTTGTCAAATTCCACGCCCAGTTCGTTCAGCCACTTGATGGCGTCCGGCGCTTCCATAACAAGGCGTTTTACCAGCTCCGGCTTTGCGGCAAAGTGTCCGCCGCCGAAAGCGTCCAGATAATGCTGTACCGGCGAATCATTTTCCTTGTCCGCCGCCTGGATGCCGCCCTCCGCCATCATGGTGTTGGCGTCGCCGATGCGAAGCTTGGTGACGATCATCACATTCGCGCCGGCATTGTGCGCCTCGATCGCGCAGGACGCGCCCGCGCCGCCGCCGCCGATCACCAGCACATCCACATCGTAATCCGGGTTGCTAAGGTCTGTTTTACTGTTCAGCAGACGGCTGTTGGAATGCAGAAGATGTACCAGCTCTTTGTTTGCTTTCTGTCCTTTGTTCGGACCTACTTTGATTTCTTCGAATGCTTCTTCTCTGTAATCCGGATGGAATTCTTTAAGGAGATTGTCTTTTTCCTCTGCGGTCAGACGTCTCGGTTCCGCCGCCATACGCGCTTCTCTTGTAGCCTCTACTTTTCTGACGGATTCCATCATAGACTCTGGATATGGTGTGTACATGTCTGACCCTCCTTATTCCTCAATTTCTCTGTTGTTGTAAAGTTCCTGCATTTCGGTGATCGGCTTCTGCATGATCTGCTCGATCATCTCGTCGTAAGCGCCGGAATGAATCTCCTCCACGCGCTTCTCCAGATGCTCCGCCTTCGGAGCGATATATTTTCCGGTAAGTCTGCGCGCCAGCAGTCCCACCATCGGATGGGAAATGCCCGCCGGACATCTTACGGAACAGCAGCCGCAGCTTACGCAGTCAAAGGATTCCTCGGCGCATTTTTCAAATTCGCCGCGCTGCGCATATGCGATATACTGCATAACGTTTAAATCCTGCGTACAGGCTTTTGTACAGGCATTGCAGCCGATGCAGCTGTAGATTTCCGGATACAGCTCCATCATAATGCGCTGGTCCGGCTTGATTTCGTTGATATCGTAGGTTCTTTTATCTGTCGGGAAAAACGGGATGCTTGCCACATACATGCCTTCCTCCACCTGTGTCTGACAGGCGAGACAGGTCTTTAATTCATTTTTTCCCTTGATCCGGTAAATCGTCGCACAGGCGCCGCAGAAACCGTGGCGGCAGCCGCAGCCTCTCTTTAACGTATAACCGGCGTATTCCATCGCGGTCATAATCGTCAGGTCGGCGGGCACGCTGTACTTCTTACCGAAAAAATATACGTTTACCATTTTTTCCATAATTGTTTGTCCTTTCATCTGATTGAATCCTTGTCGCCCAGACTCGCAAACGCTTCGCCTTTTGCTCGTTTGAGTTTCATATGCCTATAAAGACTTCTCCGCTGTTCCCGCAGTGCCGCCTCAACGCAGTGCCTGCATTGAGGCTTACGGGCTTCGCCCTTCGCATCCCTCCATCGAAGCATTCCCTTACATGCAAGCATGACGTGAATGCTCCGATGTCAGTCTGCCACTGCGGAGTAGTCCGTTAGTACTCATTCGGCATTTCGTCTATTTCGTCGCAGCGGAATACGGGACCGTCTTTGCACACATATTTCGATCCAATGTTACATCTGCCGCATTTTCCGATTCCGCATTTCATGCGCAGCTCCAGGGTGGTGTAGACCTGCTCTTTAGAGAAGCCCATTTCCACGAGCGCCGCCAGCACGAATTTTATCATGATGGGCGGTCCGCAGATAAGCGCCGTCTTGTCGGTGGCAAATTCCAGCTCTTTTAAGTAGGCGGGTACGAATCCGACATGTCCGTCCCAGCCTTCCTGCGGGCGGTCGATGGTCAGATATACATTGACGCCCTCTGCTTTGCTCCAGACCTCCTGGATTTCTTTGAGCTGTACAAGGTCGTCCGCCGAGCGGGAACCGTAGAGGATATCGACGGTGCCGTAATCAGCGCGGTTGTCAAGCACATAATTGATGACGGAGCGCAGCGGCGCCAGACCGATACCACCGGCGATAAACAGCAGATTTTTCCCTTTCAGCTCTGTCTCAACCGGGAAATGATTGCCGTATGGACCGCGGACGGTAATCTCGTCGCCCACCTGCAGGCTGTGCAGATAATCCGTCAGCATTCCGCATTTTTTGATGCTGAATTCCTGGAATTCTTTATTTGTCGGCGAGGAGGTGATGGAAAACATACCCTCGCTGACGCCGGGCGCGCAGAGCATTGCGCACTGTCCCGGCATATGTTCAAACAGCTTGCCGCCCTCCGGCGCGTTGACGCGGAACGTCTTTACGTCCGGCGTTTCCTGGCGGATGTCGGTAATCACGCCCACCATCGGAATCAGCGTATCTCTGGTATAATTTTTATGACAGGTACATTCGCTCACTGCTGTTCACCTCCCGCTGCTTTTTCTTCCGAAAACTTTTTAATTACTTTTACGATATTCAGGGATGCCGGGCATTTTTCCACGCAGCGTCCGCAGCCGACACAGGAATACATTCCGTCGTTGTTCGCCGGGAAGTACACCAGCTTGTGCATAAAGCGCTGGCGGAACCGCTGCATCTGACTGGTACGGTTGTTGCCGTGCGCCATCATGGTGAAGTCGGAATACATGCAGGAATCCCAGCAGCGGTAGCGCTGCACGCCATGTCCGGTATCGTAATCTTTGATATCGTAGCACTGGCAGGTCGGGCAGACGAAGGTGCAGGTTCCGCACGCCAGGCACGGTTTATACAGCTCCTCCCAGAGCGGGGAATCGAATTTCTCCTTCTGGGCTTCCCCGTTCCAGCCCTCTAATGACAGATGACTGTACGGAAGCTTCTCCACGATACTGCGGATATTTTCTTTTTCCGCCTCCACTTTTTCGCTGTCCCCTTCTGTCTCCGTGAGCAGATCACGCACTTCTTCTGTGAGCGCTTCACCCTTCGCGGTAAGCGGCTTCCAGAAAAGCTCCTCTTCGATCATCCAGCAGGCAACGTCCGCCGCCGGGTCTGCGCAGTCGATGCCGAACACCCTGCAAAAGCAGGTTTCCTCCGGCTCGTGACAGGCGAGGGCGACGATCGTTCCGTGTTCGCGGCGCGCCGCATAGAAGGAATCCACCGGCTCCGCCAGAAAGACCTTATCGAGCACCTGCACGCCCTGTACATCGCAGGCTTTCATGCCGAATACCACAAATTCCTGTTCCTTCAGCGCCTGCGGCTCGATGGAAATCTTCTTTCCTTCGCGTTTGCAGGTATAGAGATTCTCACTCTGCGGAAAAAAAGCATCCTTGGGGGATTTCACGGTCTTCAGCACATCAAGGGCTACCGTATCGCCCTCTTCCCATACCGCGAAGTTTGTCTGTCCGCCGATTTCCAGCGGCAGATACAGCTCCTTCTTTTCCGCAATGCGGCGGTAAAGTTGCGGCAGGTTTTCTTTCGCAATCTTATACATGCTCCTTCCCCCTCTCTGCAACGATTCCCGGCTCGGCGTCGTCAAAGGTAAAGTGCGTCAGCGGCGTATCCGCCGTGATATCTTCGCCCGCCTGGTATTCTCCGTAAAGCTCGTTGATATCCTTGATAAACTTCCGGTTAAACAGGTGCAGAGGAATGCCCTGCGGACATACGCGGCTGCACTCTCCGCAGTCCGTACATCTTCCGGCAACATGGAAAGCACGGATAATATGGAACATTTTCTCCTCAAAGGAATCGGCGTTCGCCTTCTGGGAGCTGTCAAATTTTGTGCTGTCAAATACACATTTGCGGCAGCTGCACGCCGGACATACGTTGCGGCAGGCGTTGCAGCGGATACATTTGCTCAGTTCCTTCTGGAAGAAAGCAAACTTCTCCTGCGGGCTCATCGACTCGATGCGGCGCACCTCCTCAAAGCGGTCCGCGTCCGTGGTGTCCGCAGAATCCCCGATCAGCTCGTCGTAAATCCGGTGCTCCTTGCCCTTGCAGACATGGCAGCGCTCCAGCATGGCGTCCTTATAGGCGCAGCTCTTTTCTCCGTAAATAGTCTGGATCGTCAGCGTATCGCAGGCATCCTCAATTTCCGCCCCGTCGATGTGCTCAATGCCCTTAATGCCCTGTTTTCTGATTTTTTCAATATCCAGCTTGCCCTTGCAGCCCACGCCGATGATGTACGCTTTTTCGCGGTCCACGCGGTGCTCCTTTAAGAGCTGGTTAAAGCTGTAGGTATCGCACGGCTTCAGGCAGACCAGGGTCTTTCCCTCCAGTTTGGAGGCTTCTATCATATATTTGCTTAAATTCGCCCCGCAGAATCCGTTGTACACGAAATCCTGCAGCTCTTCCGCGTTTTCAAAGTAAGCCGGTTCCGGATTATAAGGCAGGTCGCCGGCTCTCCAGCCAAGGACACGCGCAACCGTTCCGTCTGCCAGCAGCTCTTTTGCACGGTTAATTAATTCCTGCATCTTAAATCCTCCAATCTTACGTTCTTTCCGAGCGAGTAGATCTTCTCCACAAACTCGTTCATGGTGGCGGAGAATTTCGCGCCCTCCGCGGCGGAAACCCATTCCACGCGGGTGCGTCCGTTTTCCACGCCGATGAAGTCCAGCATGGAGAACAGCAGCGTCATACGTCTGCGCGCATAATAGTTTCCGGTGCTGTAGTGGCAGTCGCCCGGATGACAGCCGCACAGGATCACGCCGTCCGCGCCCTTCTCAAATGCTCTCAGGATGAACATCGGGTTGACACGGCAGGAACAGGGCACGCGGATGATCTTGACGTCCGCCGGGTAGGTCAGACGGCTGCTTCCAGCCAGGTCTGCGCCCGCGTAGCTGCACCAGTTACAGCAGAAAGCGACAATTTTCGGTTTAAATTCTTCGTTCTTTTCTATCGACATATTGCATCCACCTCCGCTATAATCTGTCTGTTCGAGAAGCCCTGCAGATCCATCGCTCCGGACGGGCAGGCAACGGTACATGCTCCGCAGCCCTGGCACAGCGCGCTGTTTACGACTGCGATGCGGCGCGTCTCACGGATGCCGTGGTCGTTTACTTCCCTGTCTTCATAGGTGATTGCTCCGTACGGGCAGACATTCGCACAGGATGAGCAGCCGTTGCAGAGCAGGATATCGGACTGCGCCGTGCACGGGTTCGTCAGCAGCTTATCCTTTGCAAGCAGACCGATTGCCTTTACAGCCGCCGCGCCCGCCTGCGCAACTGTCTCCGGAATATCTTTGGGTCCCTGGCAGACGCCGGACAGGAAAATACCGGCTGTCGGAGATTCCACCGGACGCAGCTTTGCGTGCGCTTCCGTGAGGAAGTTGTTGGTGTCGATGCTCGCTGTCAGCATGGTCGCAATCTTGCGGACATCCGGGTTCGGCTCGATGGCGGTCGCCAGGACAACCATATCGGCTTCCATCTTAATCTGCCGGTTATCCAGCAGATCAGACGCCTGCACAAGCAGTCTGCCGTTTGGCTGCGGCGCAACCTTGCCAACCTGGCCCTTGATATAGTTGACGCCGTACTGCTCTACCGCACGGCGGTAGAATTCATCGAAGTTTTTGCCCGGTGTACGCACATCAATATAGAACACCGTCACATTCACATCCGGATATTTGTCGCGGATGAGCATGGCGTGCTTCGCCGTGTACATACAGCAGATTTTCGAGCAGTAGCTCTTTCCTCTGCTGTCTGAGCAGCGGCTGCCGACGCACTGGATGAATACCATTTCCTTCGGCGCTTTTCCGTCGGAGAGGCGCTCCAGATGACCTTTTGTCGGTCCGGCGGCATTCATGATACGCTCCAGCTCCAGGGAGGTGATGACATCCTTGCTCTGGCTGTAGGCGTACTCGTCGTAATTGTCCAGCTTGATGGTATCAAAACCGGTTGCAACCACGATTGCACCGTATTTCTCTGTGATAATCTCGTCCTTCTGGTCATAGTCGATGGCGCCTGCCTGGCAGACCTTCGCGCACACGCCGCATTTGCCGGTCTTAAACTTGATGCAGTTCTCGCGGTCGATTACCGGTACATTCGGGATTGCCTGCGCAAACGGCGTATAGATGGCGCTTCTGGTGTTCAGTCCGCGGTTGAATTCGCTGGGCGTCTTGCGGGACGGGCATTTCTCCTGGCACACGCCGCAGCCGGTACATTTGTCCATGTCCACGCTGCGCGCCTTCTTGCGGATATCGACCGTGAAGTCGCCGACGAAGCCGCTCACCTTTTCCACTTCACTGTATGTATAGATTCTGATTTTCTCGTGGGCTGCCGCCTCCACCATCTTCGGAGTGAGGATACATGCCGAGCAGTCCAGGGTCGGGAAGGTCTTGTCGAGCTGCGACATTCTGCCGCCGATACTCGGCGTTTTTTCCACGATATCCACCTCATAGCCCGCGTCAGCGATATCCAGCGCTGTCTGGATGCCGGCGATTCCGCCGCCGATTACCAGGGCACGCTTTGTAACCCGGCTCTCGCCAGGCTTTAAGGGGGCATCCAGATTTACTTTTGCAATGGCTGCCCGTGCAAGGATGACTGCCTTTTTGGTAGCTTCTTCGATATCCTTATGTATCCAGGAGCAGTGCTCGCGGATGTTGGCGATCTCCACCATATACGGGTTCAGCCCGGCGCGCTCCGCCGCCTTGCGGAAGGTCGTCTCGTGCATACGCGGCGAACAGGAACATACGACGATGCCTGTCAGATTTTTCTCTTTGATTGCCGCGGCAATCTTCGCCTGACCTGCCTCCGAGCACATATACTGATAATCCTCCGCATGAACCACGCCCGGTTCCTGCAGAGCCATTTCTACTACTTTCTTTACGTCCACCGTTGCGGCGATGTTGCTTCCGCAATGACAGACAAACACTCCTATTCTCTGCATCTGTGCTCACCTCCTGTATCTTCTGAATGCACTGACTAAAAGCTGCTGCGGAAGCTCCTCATCAAGAAGCTCCGGAATTTCATCCGGCTGCAGATAATCCGCTCCGCGCTCACGCACGACGATCTGTCTTGCCGCGTCGATCAGCTTGCCGGGCTTTACATCCCGCGGACAGCGCTCCACACAGGCAAAGCAGGAAAGACATTTCCAGAGTGTCTTTGACTGTACCAGCGCCTCAATGTTTTCGTGCTGCACATAAGATACAAACTGGTGCGGTTTGATGTCCATTTCATCATATGAGGGGCAGGTTGCGGAACATTTTCCGCATTTCATACATTTTAAAGGATTGACGCCGCTGATTTCCTGAATCAGCTCCGCCTGCTTTTTTGCGGTCTTGTTCACTTCGCCACCTCCTCTTTGACACCGAGCGCCTCTGCGAGAAGCTCTGTAAAATAGTATACCGGAAGCTTTCCGTTCGTGCTCTTGTTCAGGTTGTACAGGCACAGGGGACAGGCGGTGATCAGCATTTCTGCGCCGAAGCCGGACGCACTCTCCATAATCGTGTCGCACATGTTCTTTGAAAGCTCTTTTTCCTTCAAGGAAATATAGCCGCCGCAGCATTCGTTGCGGTATGGGTAAATAACAGGCTCTGCTCCGATGGCACGGATGAAATCCTCGATAATCGTGGGATTTTCCGGATTGTCAAACGCCATCACGCTGCCCGGACGCAGAAGCAGACAGCCATAATAGGCGCCGATTTTTCTGCCCGTAAGCGGATTTACCACTTTTTTCTTCAGTTCATCAAACCCAACGCGGTCTCTTAAAACCTCCAGATAATGCAGCACCGTCGTCTCCCCGGCGTAGGGAGTCTCAAGCTGCATATAATTGTTTGCCCTTGTGCGGATGTCCTCCACATGCTTCATGTCATCATTCACGCGCTTGATGACATGATGACAGGCGGAACAGAGCGTAACAAGCTCCTGACCCTTTTCCTTTGCCTCGTTCAGCGCGCGTACAGAAGAAAGCTTCGTGGCAATCTCATCGCTTCCCAGCGGATAAACGCCGCCGCAGCACTGCCAGTTTTCAATCTCCTCCAGCTCAAAGCCGAGCGCACGCGCCGAAGCTCTTGCATAGGCATCCAGGTCTTTCGCCTTCGTCCGCAAGGTACATCCCGGATAATAACTGTATTTCATAGTTCCTCCTAATATTTGTGTTACGATGCTTTCAGATTTCTTTGTGAATTACAGAACACTTTGCCCGGCATCATAATTCGATCTGCGCGATAACGTCCTTGAGCACCTTTGCGCTTGCGCGCAGCTTCTCCGTCTCTTCCTTGTTCATGCGCATCGGTACCTTCCCGCGGATACCGTTCGGTCCCACCAGCGTAAGCGTACTGAGACATACATCTTCAATACCGTACTCGCCGTGCATCATGGAGGAAACCGTTGCGATGGAATCAGAGGACGCTACCAGGATATCGCACAGCTTGCAGACAGCAGCGGAGATCGCATAGAAGGTTGCTCCCTTATTTGCAATAATCTTTCCGCCGGATTTGTGTACGTACTCTGTCATTGCCTCTTTGTCAAGCTCGTCGATATCCTCCCCGCGGGACTTCATCATCTCATAGTATTCGCTGATATGCGCGCCGGAAATATAAGCGCCCGTCCACGGGATAAAGGAAGAATCACCGTGCTCGCCAAATACATACGCATGGATATTTTTCTGTGCCACGCGGAAATGCTCAGAAAGACCGCAGCGCAGACGCGCCGTGTCGAGGATCGTACCGGAACCGATGATCTGATTCTCCGGGAGTCCGGAAATTTTTGTAAACACGTAGGTCATGATGTCCACCGGGTTGCTCACAATGATGTAGAGCGCTTTCGGCGCTGCCTTTACAATTTCCGGCGTAATCTGCTTCAGAATGTTTACATTCGTCTGAGTGAGTTCGATTCTGGACTGTCCCGGCTTTCTTGCTACGCCGGAGGTAATGATAACGATGTCGGAATCCTTCGCATCCTCATACTCGCCTCCAACAATGGACACCGGATCGCGGAAGCAGGTACCCTGCTCAATATCCATCACCTCACCGTCCACCTTTTCCTTGTTGATGT
Organism: Marvinbryantia sp.; assembly: GCF_047017445.1. Taxonomy (NCBI): domain Bacteria; kingdom Bacillati; phylum Bacillota; class Clostridia; order Lachnospirales; family Lachnospiraceae; genus Marvinbryantia; species Marvinbryantia sp. The sequence continues at coordinate 20,593 of NZ_JBKXTT010000015.1, forward strand.
CGATCAGAACGAGTTCTGATGCGATATCTCTCTGGGAAAGGGTATAGGCAATCGTTGCTCCTACGCTTCCTGCTCCAATAATCGTGATTTTGCTGCTCATAAATGTGTGATCTCCTTCCTTATAGAGGTATTCTTGTGCATGGTTCTTACAAAGAGAAAGCTCTCCCTCAGATTTTATAGAGGGATTTTTCAACTAAAAACGTCCACTGGACGTTTTTGTCGTATGCTTGGCAACAAAAAAGCGTCCGCTCCCCTTTGCAGACACACCAAATAAACCATAAGGTATCTTCCGGATACCCTATGACTGCCGGATGCTTGCGCTGTGTCTGGAGCACATCCATGTACCAGGCAGGTTTCCTGACTTACAGTTCGCCGTTCCCTTCACCTTCTCACATTCTTTGGGGATGCAATGGTTACTGAAGTTCACTCCCTGAATACAGTGACCAGTTCGCTCAGGATTCTCACCTGATTCCCTTTTGCCAGAGCCTAAAACTACTCTCACCTGATACTGCACTATTCTTTTGCACATATCGAGAATATCATATTGTTATTTTTTTGTCAATACCAATATTGTTATTTTTTTGACAATATAAGCCATTTATGATAATGTCCTAGTATACCACATATGAAAATGTCCCGGATGTGGTAAAATATCCTCTATCTATTTTAGATTGGAGGAAATCATTATCAGAAAGGTAATACTTACAATGGATGAACAGAAAAAATACGAAGTGATCAAATCTCTGGCAGATCACCCGGATGGGAATAAGGACAGGGCTGCCCTCACCCTTGGCTGCACCAAACGCCATATCAACCGTATGCTGGCTGGATACCGCAAAGAAGGAAAGGCTTTCTTTATCCATGGCAATAGGGGACGTAAACCGTCCACCAGCATCCCTGACGAGACCCGCAATCGCATCATCGATCTCTACCTTACAAAATATTTTGATGCTAATTTCCAGCATTATTCAGAACTCCTTGAGGCCCATGAACACATCTGCGTCTCACCTTCTTCTGTAGCTAAGATCCTGGAAAGTAAATATATTCTTTCTCCGAAAGTTACAAAGGCCAAGAAAAAGCGTATGGAAAAGGAGCTTCAGGATAAAAAGAAAAGTGCCTGCAGCCTGAAAGAAGCCGCTGTGCTCCAAACCAATCTCGTAGCGGTTGAAGATGCTCATTCAAGACGTCCAAGATGTGCTTATTTTGGGGAACTGCAGCAGATGGACGCAACTCCCTATGAATGGATCCCCGGGCAGGTATGGCACCTCCACCTGGCTATTGACGATGCTACCGGCCGGGTCACCGGAGCCTGGTTTGACACGCAGGAAACCTTAAAGGGCTACTATCACGTATTCCACCAGATCCTGACCACCTACGGCATCCCTTACAGGATCTTCACAGACCGCCGTACGGTATTTACCTATAAAAAGAAAAACTCCCCATCTCTTGATGAGGATACCTATACCCAATTCGCTTATGCCTGCAAGCAGCTTGGTGTTCAGCTGGAATCCAGCAGTGTCCCGCAGGCCAAAGGCCGCGTAGAACGCCTCAACCAGACACTACAGTCGCGCCTGCCAATCGAATTACGATTAGCAGGGATCACGACCATAGATGCTGCCAATGAATTCCTCCACTCATACATAAAAGAATTCAATGAGAAGTTCGCGCTTCCCCTTAATGGTATCAAATCTGTGTTTGAAACGCAACCGGAAAATGAAAAAATCAACCTGGTTCTCGCTGTCCTGACAGAACGGACCGTGGATTGCGGGCATGCGATCCAGTTCCGGCACCGCCATTACCGGATGCTGGACGCCAGAGGGAAACAGGTACATTACCGCAAAGGCACAAAAATAATGGTTATCCAGGCTTTTGACGGAAGCCTTTTCTGCTGTGTCAATGACAAGGATGTCCATGCACTGGAGGAGATCCCCGAACATATGGAAAGATCCCGGGATCTGGATGCAGACTATCAGCCGCCCAAAGCAAAAAGACATTATATTCCGCCAATGAGCCATCCCTGGCGCAGCAAAACTTTCCAGAAATTCGTAAAGACACAGGAGCACCATCTAATGGATGACGTTCCAGCATAAAAAGCAGCAGAAAAAGATGATAGGTATATACCTACCGAAAGGAGAGATCACATGAGGGACTGGATCGACTGCATCGAAGCGCATACAAAAGCACAGAAAAAATATGATAAAGAACATACACAGGGAATTTACTTAAAACTGAACCTCCGCACAGACCTTGATATCATCCGCTGGTTTTGGGAACAGCCGTCAAAACAGGGAGCCGTAAAACGGCTGATCCGTGAGGAGATCGCCCGAAAAAAGGCGGAAGGAACAGGGAGCGGAGGCGTTGTCAGGAGAACCGTGGAATAATGGGGTTGGGGCCCCGTTATGCCGCGAAAGTCTCTTGAGATAAGCCTCACGGAAAACGCTGTTTCTAAGGAGAAAGGATATATGCCCTTTCTCCTGCCCCCTGCGGGGCGGGTTCGGGCAGGGCCCGATTATGGGTCAAGGGACAGGTCCCTTGCGGGTTCTTAGGGCAGAGCCCTAAGCTTCCAGAGGACATCTGCCACGTAGCCATATGAAATCAGCACCGGAAAACCGGTGCTAATGTTTCAGTTTTTTCGGGACATTTTCAAAAATGCTTGACATACCAATATTGTTATTTTTTTGACAAAAAAGCGCAGCCCGCAGGCTGCGCCATCTTTTCTGATTTTTTTGCTGCTTTTTATAAGGTTCTCATCGCTGCTTCCACCACATGTCCGACGAGCACAGAGGTGGTTACACTGCCAACGCCGCCCGGTACCGGGGTGATCGCGTCTACGATCGGTTCAACGGCTGCGTAATCCACGTCGCCGCAGAGCTTGCCTTCCGCGTTTACGTTAATGCCGACGTCGATGATGGTCTGACCTTCTTTTACATACTCAGCGCCGACAACGCCTGCGCGTCCGGCAGCTACGATGATGATGTCAGCTTCTCTTGCAACGGACGGCATATCCACCGTTCTGGTGTGGCAGATGGTTACGGTTGCGTTTTTCTTTACCAGCATCATTGCCGCCGGTTTTCCGACAACAAGGCTTCTGCCGATAACAACTGCCTTTTTGCCGGTGCAGTCGATGCCGTAATGGTCAAGAATCTCCATACATGCCTGCGGGGTGCACGGCGGGAAACCGATCTTCTTACCGGTGAATACGCCGGACATCGAAAGGTCTGTCATGCAGTCCACGTCTTTTTCCGCAGCCAGCGCGTTTTCGATAACCGCCTGGTCGAGATGCTTCGGCAGCGGACGGAACAAAAGAACGCCGTGGATCTTGTCGTCTTTATTTACCTTATCGATCACTGCCAGCAGTTCTTCCTGCGCAACGTCCTCCGGAAGAAGGATCTTCTCACATGCTACGCCGAGCGTCTCACAGCGCTTTGTAGCGCCCTTCTCATAAGAAATATCGCTCGGATTTTCGCCGACGCGGATAATCGCCAGTGTCGGATTTACGCCTTTTTCCTGGCATGCGGCAACGTTTGCCTTAATTCTCTCATTCAGCGCAGCCGTTACCTCTTTGCCCAATAACTGTTTTGCCATTGTAGTTTCCTCCTATTTCAATCTTCCCAGAACGCTGTCGAAAATTTCATCCGCCTTTACGGTGTATTCCTCCAGCATTTTATCGCATTTTGCATTCAGCTCTGCAGCGAGTTCTTTGTCCGCCATTGATTTTGTATTGATGTATACGTTAAGGCTTGCGCCCTTCAGCGCCGCCTTGCAGAACGCAACGCCGACACCGGCATCGCTGATGGCAAGTGCAGAACCCTTTGCAGCAAATTCTGCAATGATATCGATCGCCTCACAGCATTTCTCCATGATTTCCATAGGAACGGAGCAGGCATCCTTTAATACGATTGCCATAACGCGCGCTTTTTCCGCTTTCTCTTCCTCCGTCTCCCGCGGCATACCGTATGCTTTGGAGAGCGGCTCGAAAACCTCTGCGTCGCGCTCGATCAGACGGAGAAAATCCTTCTGAAGCTGGTCGCATTTTGCCTTTAATTCCACCATTTCCGCCTCAACGTCCGCATATTTCTTTTTGCCGACCGTAAGGCTTCCTACCATATTGCCAAGCGCCGTACCAACTGCGCCCACCAGTGCGGAAGCGCCGCCGCCGCCCGGAACCGGAGCCTTCGAAGCAAGTACCTCCACAAATTCATTACATGGTACTGTAGAAAATCCCATTGTAAATTACCTCCTAGAATAATCCGGAAATCTTTCCGTTCTCGTCCACGTCGATACGCTCTGCAGCCGGTACCTTCGGCAGACCCGGCATGGTCATGATCTCACCGGTAAGCGCTACGATGAAGCCTGCGCCTGCGGAGATCTTCAGGTTGCGTACCGTTACCTCAAAGCCGGTCGGTGCGCCAAGCTTCGTCTGGTCGTCGGTTAAGCTGTACTGTGTCTTTGCCATGCAGATCGGGCAGTGCTCGTAACCGAGCGCGGTCAGCTCCTTCGCCTGCTTCTGCGCATTTGCGGTCAGAACTACCTTGCTTCCGCCGTAGATTTTCTGCACGATCGCGTTCAGCTTATCCTCGATTGTTCCGTCAAGCTCATATGCAAAGGTGAAATCATTCGGCTGTTCGCAAAGCTTCACGACCTCTTCTGCAAGCGCGATGCCGCCCTCGCCGCCTTTTGCCCATACCTCGGAAAGGACAACGTTTACGCCAAGCTCCTTGCATTTTGCCTCTACCAGGTCAAGCTCTGCCTTTGTATCCGTCGGGAATGCGTTGATTGCTACCACGCACGGAAGCTTGTAAACGTTTGTAATGTTGCTCACATGCTTCAGCAGGTTCGGAAGACCTTTCTCCAGCGCCTCCAGATTTTCATTGTTGAGGTCAGCCTTTGCCACACCGCCGTTGTATTTCAGCGCGCGTACCGTTGCAACGATGACAACTGCGTTCGGCTTCAGTCCTGCCATACGGCACTTGATGTCCAGGAATTTCTCGGCTCCGAGGTCTGCGCCGAAGCCAGCCTCTGTTACCGTGTAGTCAGCAAGCTTTAATGCCAGCTTGGTTGCGGTTACGGAGTTGCAGCCGTGTGCGATGTTTGCGAACGGGCCGCCGTGTACGATCGCCGGTGTGTGCTCCAGTGTCTGAACCAGGTTCGGCTTCAGCGCATCTTTCAGAAGTGCGGTCATTGCACCCTCTGCGTGCAGGTCGCCTGCCGTTACCGGCTTCTGCTCGGAAGCTTTTCCGTATGTATAGCCTACGATGATCCTCGCAAGTCTCTTCTTGAGGTCGGTGATATCGCTTGCCAGGCAGAGCACTGCCATGATCTCGGATGCTACCGTGATATCGTAGCCGTCCTCTCTCGGCATACCGTTTGTCTTTCCGCCAAGACCGTCTACCACGTTTCTAAGCTGACGGTCGTTCATGTCCACGCAGCGTCTCCAGGTGATCTTGCGCGGGTCGATGTTCAGCGCGTTGCCCTGGAAGATGTGGTTGTCGATCATCGCTGCCAGCAGGTTGTTTGCCGCGCCGATCGCGTGGAAGTCACCTGTAAAGTGAAGGTTGATGTCCTCCATCGGGACTACCTGTGCGTATCCGCCGCCTGCAGCTCCGCCCTTTACACCGAATACCGGTCCGAGGGACGGCTCACGCAGCGCTACCATAACCTTCTTACCGATCTTTGCGAGACCGTCTGCCAAACCTACGGAGGTCGTGGTCTTTCCTTCGCCTGCCGGCGTCGGGTTGATCGCCGTTACAAGGATCAGCTTGCCGTTCTCGGCATCTGTCTCCTTCAGCAGATTGTAATCGATTTTTGCTTTATATTTTCCGTACTGCTCCAGATATTTCTCGTCGATGCCCGCTTTTGCCGCGATCTCGGTGATCGGCTGCATCACTGTCTCCTGTGCAATCTCAATGTCTGATTTGAATCCCATAGTAATAACCCTCCTTATAGCTTTTCGTAACCGTCCAGTCTCCGCAGTAAACGCTTCGAACTGTGCTGAATAGTTATATTTTTTTCAGCGTATTAATGCTGATGTCCCCGACGACCGCCAGATCCTCAGGTGTGAAGGACAGCGGAAAATTGTCGGAAAAAAGCATCTGCGTACTTGGCGGGAATTCCTCGTCCCCTGTCCAGAGTATAAATTGTACAAAATAATTGTTGATGATCTCCAGCTCGTAGGAAACGTCCCCGTGAGAAAGCTTTCTCGCCCCCAATTGTTCGAAAGCCGCCGCTAATTTCTCCGGCTTGAAGCCGAATCCGTAAGCCATTCTCGCGAGACATCTGCCGGAAAACTGACGGAAGTAGACCTCGCCGCTCGGGACCTCGCGATAGGTGAAAAATTTTCCGGTTGACTGCGACGATACCCCATGCAATAAAAAGCGCAGCGCCAGAATCTTAGCCGGAGTTTCCTGCACAAGCGCCGCATAGGAGGTATCCTGCGCATCCGCCAGCGTCACATTTAATTCCGGCCAGGAAATCAGATACTCCTTCTGCAGCATCCGCATCCGGAAGCACTTCGTCTCCTCGTCATACGGAATCCCCGTACGCGCTGCGCACTCCTGCGGATTCATCTGCTGATACTGCTCCATATACTGTCCAAAGGGGATGTCTTCTTTGCTGTTTTTTGCGTATTCCGGTATCATGTCTGCTCCCATCTGCCCCGCCGCATCCCGCAGACTGTATCTGCAGGACCGGCAGGAATTTCTTTTTAATCAACGATGCTCGGGAAAAGCGATGCATCCGTGTGAGGAAGGAAGCACGCTCCCACAAATTCATCCATATAGGATGTGATGGCGCTCAGCTCCAGGTAAGTCATATTCTTTGCCACCTCGTAAACCTTGCGCTCCGCTTCACTGGAATACAGCATTGCATAAGCGCCCACCAGTGAAGAGTTTCCAATATATTCGTATAATTCCAGCGGAACGTCCGGGAACATCCCGATACGGATAGCGTTTTTCATATTGATGCCGCTTCCGATACCGCCCGCCACATACACATGCTCAATCATGGAAACGTCGAAGTCGCAGTACGACAGCATCGTGCGGATCGCAGAGAAAATTGCGCCCTTTGCACGGATAAAGTTGTCAATATCCACCTCGTTGATTTCCACGTCTTTTACAGAACCGGCATCCTTTTCAAATGCCAGCACATAGGACCCGATGCCGTACTGGTCGTGACGGACACGCGCGCCCTCCCGGATAAATTTGCCCTTCGGGCTGATGATGCCGCAGCGGAAAAGCTCCGCAATCACATCAATGATACCCGAACCGCAAAGTCCGATCGGCTTTGTGCCCTCCTCTCCCACAACGGTAAAGGTCGGCTCCATTGTTTCTTTATCGATCGTACAGGCTTCAATCGCGCCGTCTGTCGCACGCATACCGCAGCTGATATCGCCGCCCTCGAACGCCGGACCTGCCGAGCAGGCGCAGCTGAACATAAAGTCCGAGTTGCCGAACACAATTTCCCCGTTCGTTCCAAGGTCGATAAACAGCGAGAATTCCGGTTTGTTCCAGAGCATACTGACAAACGCGCCCGCTGTGATGTCGCCGCCCACATAGCTGCCGATGTTCGGCGCTACGATAATGTGCGCACATGGATTTGTTTTGATGCCGATATCCGCCGTATACATGGAATTCGTCTTGAAAAACGTCGGAATATACGGCTCTGTGCGGATACTGTCGCCGTTCAGCCCGAACAGCAGGTGATTCATGGTGGTGTTTGACGCCACGCTCATACGGTAAATGCTGTTGTGACTGATTTTCGCCTGTCTGCACATCGTATCGATCAGCGGATTGATGGTCTCTTCGATTACCGCCTTCTGCAGGCGCTCGCTGCCGCCCGGCTTCACCGACTCAATGATACGGTTGATGACATCCGCGCCGTAGCGGATCTGTCCGTTGCCGGAGGAACCCTTTGCGAGAATGCTGCCGTCCAGCATATTGATAATAATCGCCGAAACCGTCGTCGTTCCGATATCCACCGCCAGTCCGGCAACCACCGCCGGCTTATCCTTCGGCAGGACATCGTAAACAAACACATCATTGGCGTTTTTGCGCCATACAACCTGCACGTCAAAATTACTCTCACGCAGCACAACTGCAAGCTTTTTCATTACTGCGTAAGGAATACGGACGATCTGCATACCGGTCGCTTCTGTAATCGCGCGGGTGAGACGCTCGTTATCCGGCATCGTGTCGTCCAGAGAAGGCACATCCATTTTAATGGATACAACCTCCATATCATTTTTTAATGCAATACCTGCTTCACATACCTGTCCTTTTAAGTCGTCGAAAATTTTAATTTCGTCCGGTGAGCTCAAATCCGCTACTTTCATGCGGCTGCGGTAAGCGGACGCAATATCCGGCACCAGCACCTCTACGTTATCGCAGATTTTGCTGACACAGGCCAGGCGCCACCCCTGCGCATACTCCTCATCACTGATATGGCGCGTCTTTTTCGAGTCCAGTGTCCCGCCGACCAGCTTTACTCGGCATTTTCCGCAGGAAGCATTCCCCGAACAGGGCGCGTCGATAGCTACATTTGTTTTTCTCGCTACCTCAAGAAGGTTTTCACCGAAAGCAGCGAAGACGCTGACATCTTCGCTGTTTTCAAACTTAAAAGTTACCTTAAACATTTAAATCTCCAGATAGGAATCTGCGTACAGAGTGTTGTTCTTCAATACATCACAGGACTTGATAGTCTCCATCAGACGCAGGTCGTTCGGGTTTACGATCGCGGAGGTAAGACCCTGCATCATAGCCATCGCAACCATAGCGGAATCCATGATCGGACGGATATGCTTCGGCATACCGTTGGAGTTATTGGACAGACCGCCTGTAGAATTCAGTCCCATATCAGAGAACATCTTGATACACTCAAGAATCTGCATCTGCTTGTCCTGCATACCCTTTACAACCAGGAACAGCGGGTCGAACCAGAGGTCCTCCGCTTCCATACCATGCTCCAGACCTCTCTCAAGCAGCATCTGGCAGTAGCCCATACGCTCGTCGTTGTCCTTTGCAATACCTTCGCCGTTGCAGAGCGCAATAACGATTGCATCGTTTGCAGCAGCAAGGTCGATGTTTTCAATTCTGCCTGCAGCATCCGCAGAGTTTACAATCGGTTTTCCCTTGGAACGGTTGTAAACGGAAATACCAGCCTCGATAGCCTTTTTGTTGGAGGTATCCAGTGCCAGCGGAACGTTGTCGAATTCGCTCTGAAGAAGCTGTACTGCCCACTTCATCAGATCCTCGCCGTCGCTCTCAGCCGGTCCGATATTTACATCCAGATAAGTAGCGCCAGCGTCGAGCTGCTGTTTCGCTCTTTTCAGAATCGGTTCCGGGTCTCTCTCCGTGAAAGCCTTATTTACTGCCGGAGCAGTGGTGGAGAGTCTTTCACCAATCGTAATAAATTTTGCCATTTGTGTTATCCTCCTTAGATAATAAATTTTAAAGGTTCATATCTTTTAAGAATTTTACTAACTGTGCAGCTTCTGCCGGGGCAATGATAACCTCCCAGCCCGGAAGCTTCGCCTCGATCTCGCCCTTGAGGACAGCAACCTTACCCGGAATGATGAGCTTGCGGCTCTTGATTTTTCCTTCGATATCCTGCTCTTTCCAGAACTTTTCAATCGTTCCGGAGGACAGCTTGCCGGCAGCCCATGCAGTCAGTACGGAAAGTCCGCCCGCATCGCTGATGATCAGATTGCACGGTACGCCGGAGCGCTCCAGTTCGCCGGATACCAGGAAGTATGTCAGCGCGAAGTCTACGGTGGTCAGACAGATGGAATTTTCATCCGCACCGTTGAGCGGGTAGATACCCGGCTCCACACGCATCGGCTTCTGCGGGTCTGTGAAGATGTTCTGACGCAGACCATAAAGCGGCTGTGCCTCAGAATAGGTCATTTCCTGCATAACAACGATGGAACCATATTTGATGGTGAATACCGCTGCCAGTGCAGACTGCAGATGCATATCATCCTTTGCAACCTTTACCAGGTTTACGATGGACGGATAACCAAAGCTTCTGTCGCCGTCCTTGATGGCCGCCTTGCGGACACGTACCGTGTTTGCGAAGGTTTCCTTTACGGTTGCTCCTGTGGTGTCGATCACCAGATTCTTGTTTCCAAGAGCTTCCAGTGCTTTTACAGTGTCGTATAATCCATTGATATCAGCGCCGGTAACGCCAAGCACTACGCCTGCTTCGGTTGCTGCTGCGCTCATTTCCGCATAGTTTTCCGGTGTCGCGCCGTTCAGGATGGGCTTGCCGTCCTTACATACAGCCAGCGCCGCCTTTGCCACTTCCACATCGGTGCAGCCAAGAATCAGCGTTCTGCCGAGTGCCGCTGCTTTCTTTACCAGCTCTACATAATCAGTTGCGCCATCTGCGGAGTAGTTTACGTATACCATTTCCACGTACATTCTCTCGCCGATACGCTCATAATCTACTTTCGGAATGCCAGCCAGAGCCGCGTCGATTTCTTCCGCGCTCATGCAGTTGCACAGAGCAACGGCATATCTTGTCTTGCTGACAAATGTTTTCTCATGACGTTCCATAACCGTCTCGCCGCCGAGTGCAAATTCCTCGCTTCCGGTACCTACTTTTACTGTCTTCATAGGCGGTGCGGTTGCCTCGGATAACTGAGCCTTTGCATCCTCGGAGAAGTACGGGCAGGCATTGATATCAACAGCGCCCTGCGCTACCTTCATAGAAAAAGCCATACATGTCGGGCTTCCGCATTCCTTACAGTTTTTCTTCGGTGACAATTTGAATATATCCAGACCTTTGAGTGCCATAATTCTTTCTTCCTCCTTAACAGCAATTATACTAAACTAATTCTTTGATCATTTTGGAAATAGTTGCGATTGATGTCGGATGTTTCAGGATTACAGCATTGGAGCCGCAAGCAAGGTCGGCTGCTGCAGTCTGTACTTCCATATCTACGCCACGTCTTTCCTGGTCTCCCCATTCCGGCATATCAGCTTCAGTTGTAACAGCTTCCTTTACGCCCCATACCTCAGACGCTACCGGTGTGATGATCGGCATCTGAAGCTGTGTATCGTTCTGGGACAAAGCCGCTGCTTTTACACGCTGCATGGTCGATGCAACGTACTCATAGCCGTAACCTGCCGCTGCGGTACCTACGTTCATTGCAATGCTGGAGGCATTGACACCTAACTGTGTCAGTAATACATTCAACTGTTTTGCAAGGTTGATATCAACAGAAGATTCTGCGCCTACGATCTGAGTGTAAGCAAGACCGGCAGCCGCGCCTACTGTCTTGTAGTTTTCCTCTCTTGCTGCAAGAATCACCGCATTCTTGCCCTGTACTGCTTCCGCAGCCTTTGAAAGAAGCTCAGCGTCTCTCTCTGCGTTCTTGGAGCCTGCAACAACCAGCGGACAGTCCACTGCCTCTGCAACCTCTTTCAGTGCAGCCATCAGTTCCTCTGTTGATTTGTTTGCTCCGTTGGGATCGCCGCCCTCCATACGGAAGCATAAGAAGTCAACACCCTCAAAAGAAGCAGCTTTTTTTGCGATATCTGCCAGTGTGGTGCATCCTTCATAATATTTTTTTACACATTCCGGTTCATTTTCCATACCGAAATCTGTGATCTCGATACCTACCTTCGGTGCGTTTTCAATCGGTGCGTCGAAAGTGTAGAACGGCAGAACGTTTTCTCCGCCAAGAGTAATCGCTTTGTCGCCGGTGCCAACGGTTACTGTCTTAATGCTGGCATTGAACTTTCCTGATTTTGCTGTAAACGGCATTTTAAATTTCCTCCTTCATAAAACATCTGTTGCATTTTTTCTATGCATTTCTTATAACCGCACCCAACCAGCCGGGTGAAGCCGGCTGGACGCGGGAAAAAACAAATTGATAAATCGGGGTGTTTCACGTTGCTGAATCATGTTAGACTCAGAAAAATGCTGCGCATTTTTCTTCGTTAAGCAATCATGCCATGCTTCGCATGTCATAACGGCTGCTCACTGCGTTCGCACCTTATACTCCGAAATCCAACCGCGCAAGCGCGGTTGCCGCTGCTTGCGCAGCTCAAAGATTTCGTTACATTGGGGTGTTTCACGCTGCTGAATCATGTTAGACTCGAAAAAATGCTGCGCATTTTTCCTCGTTAAGCAATCATGCCATGCTTCGCATGTCATAACGGCTGCTCACTGCGTTCGCACCCGAAAATCGGCGGAGCCGATTTTGATTGCTTACATCATCGGTTCCATTGTCAGTGCCGGGTGTCCTTTTTCTTCCAGGAATGCCAGCAGGGTTTCCGGATCTTCTGCCACGGTCTCGTCGCCGATCATGTCGGTGAAGTTGTCGATTCCGTAGAGTTCTTTTGCAGTTGCGTTGAGTCTGTCTTTTACCTGCTCCTTCAGTTCCTTCGGCATCCATACGATACGCTCAATACCGCCCTCTGCCTTCATGAACTTCTTGGAAGCGATAAAGTGCTTACCATGTCCCATGAAGCCCGGTGTCTGAACACCGCCGCCGGTCATGGAAGCGAGCTCTGAGAAGGTCATACCGATCGGAGTCATGCCCGCATACTCACGGTTTGCGATGCAGACACCGTTGGACAGCGGCTCGATACCGCAGATACACTCGAAGCATCCGCAGCTCGTCATCGGCTTTTCGATGATGGAGTACAGAGATACATCTTCCAGAGCACCCTGGGAGAACTTGCGCACTGCTTCGTTTACATCCTCGTATTCACCGATTCTTTCATCGATCGGTCTCTCCTTCGTGATAATCTGGCACGGTCCCTGCGGGTCGAGCTCGTTGGTCGCTTTCGCATCCAGCCATGAAACGGCGCCGCAAAGTCCAAGTCTCTCCGGTGTTACCACACATACGTGGCTCGGGGAGAATGCCTGGCACATGATACAGCTGTAGTATACGTCTACGCCCTCGTCTGTCAGTGTGGTCAGACGCTCATCGCGCTTGTCATATACCGGAGTAGCCAGCTCGTGACGAAGTCTTGTACACTCCGCCGCATCGGTGTAAATCTTCACCTGACATTTGTCAACAACAGCAGCAAATTCGCTCTTTACCTTAGCGTAAAGCACTTCACCGATATGTTTCAGACGGAAGCCCGCATTATAAGTATCCTTGCTGATACGGATACGGATCATATCACGCTGTCCGGTATGCATCATACCTTCCACGCAGTTAAGGTAGGAGTGGAATTTACGCTCAAATACGGACTCGAAATCAGCCTGCATCGTCTTACCAGCTACCTCTACCACATACGCAATGCTCTGCTTGCTGCCTTCCGGCATTTCGTCAACATCCGGCCCAATGACCTCGATCTTGTGGTCTTCCACTTCGGAAGCATCCTTCGTCTGTACCAGCTCGAAGCAGTCCACACGGGAGCCGTCGAATTCTACCTGCATATCGCCGCGGCGGATAATTTCGCCCTCGAACGCGGAAGCAAAAGCAACCGGAATATCGATATGTGTAATTTTAATCTTAATGTCGCGTGCTTCCAGGGAGGTCGCATTGAACTTGCTGACATCCGGCTGCACGATCAGGCTCTTCGGAACCTTGATATTTACTGCCTCTGCGGTTGCCACATCATTGGTAACTACCGGGAAGCCGAGTGCGATAGCGCCTGCGCCGCATGCAACAATAACCGGATCAAGCGGAGCGAACGCGTTTACAAATGCCGGTACACGCTTCATGGTGTATTCCATCAAACCGGCAGCGTCGCCGCCCTGGATGTTGCCGAAGATCAGTGCTGCACGCACTGCAACGGATACTACATGCACAACGCTGGTCACATCCTTGCCAAGCGGGATTACACGCACGTTTGCACCTGTCTTGTAGCCAAGCTCTTCACACTGGTCAATAATACCGCCAACCAGCGTAACAAGGATACCCTGTGCCTGATAGGATTTTACCAGATCCACGCCTTCCTGTGCGGTCGGAGCGGAGCCCAGGATAACTGCAACGCCCGGGATATCGCCGGTTACAAGCGGAACGCCGAGCTCACGGATAATCGCATCACCCAGATGTCCGTAGCACGGAGCTTCGTAGGGAGCTGCGCCGTCGATATATTTCAGCGCTTCAATAAACTCCGCGCAGAGCGCCGTAGCAACGCCGGACATAAATACATCGTTCAGACGTTTTTCTCTGGTCATAAGAGATTTAATTGTTCCAAGAGCAGCCTTCATATCACCGAGGTTCGAAATCTTTGTTCCTGTTACGCCAAAGTAACACGGCAGGCTGTACGCAGTGTCCGGAAAAGCAACCGCCTTATCCGCACCGTGCTGCGCGATAGCTGCGTCGACAGCGTTTTCTGTCAGTCCATACACAGTATCGTTTCCACTAAATACAACATCAAATAAAGTCACCGTAATTTCCTCCATTCATTGTTTCACTTAAAGAATCCTTATATTGTGAGCGCCTCGCGCTTTTTCTCAATATCCGCGATAATCGCATCTCCCAGTTCGTCAAGATTACAGGACACCGTATGCTTTGCCTGCGGACCGTCCTTCAGCCCGCTCGCAGCAATCACATCTGCAAGCTCACCCTCATACGGCATAATGCCGATAAAGGTATCCACGCCAAGACCGGTAAACGTATTTCCAAGCTCCACTGCCTGCGCAGATACACCCGCCGCATCGCAGCCGGCAATCGGCAGAGCCGCTACCTCCAGCCCGGAATCCGCGGAGAGCGCCTGCGCTATCGTTACCACATTGCCGATGTTTTCCAGACCGCCGAGCGGGAGCACCGGCGGGATTTCCGCAAGCTCACAAACTCTTCTCAGACCTGCGCCGCAGAAGCTTTTCGCCTCCGGATTCAGAAGCCCTGCTTCCTGCGCTACCTCCACCGGGTATCCGATTGCAAGCAGAACAATATCGTTTGCCAGCAGCTTTTTCATAAGCGATGCATATTCCTGTTTGTCGCGCACCTCTGAGCCGTCGCAACCAAGCATCACAACCGCTCCGCGCAGCACGCCGGAGGTCACGCATTCCAGCAGCGGTCTGGTGGAGCCTGCTTCGTCCACGTTTCCGTTGCATACGCCGTCAAGCGCTTTGATAATGTCCTCAACACCCAACTTCGGCAATTCCATATTACCCATTTTATCCGCCTCTCTTCTTATAAAAAAATTTATCAACAATAGCTATTCTGCCTGTGTTCTGTCGATAATCTCCTTGATTTTACGGATTTCCTCAACAGCGGCTTTGCTATAGTCAAACGGTGAAGAACCATTGCGGTCTGCATCAATGATATCTGAACTGTAATGAACAAATCCCAGCAGATCCGCTTCCGGAATTTTTGCGCGGATAAACGCTTCATCCTTTTCATCCCGCACCTTGTTTGCGACTACCCGTACCTGCTTTACCCCAAGCTCTGTCGCAAGGCGTTTCACATTGGTATAGGTCTGGATGCTCCTGGCGCCCGGTTCGATGACAACGACAAACTGATCCATGCCAGATGTCGTGCCGCGTCCGAGATGCTCAAGTCCTGCCTCCATATCCAGGATCACAACGTCCTCCCTGTGGAGCACAAGGTTGTTGATGATGCGTTTCAGCATGACATGCTCCGGGCACACACAGCCGCTTCCGGCTGTATCCACGGTGCCGAGTACGAGCAGCTTCACACCGTTACACATTCTTCCATAGGTATCGGGGATATCGCTTACCTTCGGATTGATGCGGTAAAAGGTATTGTCGGCATTTGCCCCGGTGCGCTCCTCGATGAGCTTACGCATTTTGGTAATCGGAACGATCTTCTCCAGCTCCTCCTCGGAGAAGCCGAGCGCAAGCCCCAGATTTGCGTCCGGGTCCACATCCGCCGCCAGTACAGGTCTGCCCTCTTCCGCGTAAAGCCTCGCGAGAGTAGCGGCGAACGTCGTTTTGCCGACGCCGCCTTTACCGGTCACTGCAATTTTCATAGTGTCTCATCCACCTTATGTATGATTTTAGATGCCGATTGCCGTACGTTTTTCTTCGATTCTCTCAATCATCAGATCAACCAGCTTTTCGATATCGGTCTCTACTGTATAAGCAGCCTCTACCCAATCTCTCACGCCCTCTGTAAGCAGCTTGCTTACCTGATCAGATCCGGATACATACGGATCTACGCCAAGGAAGGTGTCGATACCGGTTGCAACTACATAGTTTCCGATGGAAACTGCCTTCTCGGACATCCACTCCGGTGCGCATCCCACTACCGGAAGCTGGGAAATGTTCAGTCCGGAATCTTTTGCAAGCTCTGCTACCAGGATCATCATACGGCTGATGTCCACGCAGGAGCCCATGTGAAGCACCGGCGGAATATCAGCCAGTTCACAGACTCTCTTCAGACCTGCGCCGCAGAGATTCTTCGCTTCCTTATCCATCAGACCAGCCTTTGCAGCAGCCTGTGCGGAACATCCGGAAGCTACCACGATGATGTCGTTTGCGATCAGTTTCTTCATCAGCTCAATATGCGCATAGTCCGGACGGATCTTCGGGTTGTTGCAGCCAACCATTGCAACTGCACCGCGGATAACGCCGGAAGTGATGCACTCGATGAGCGGCTTTGTGGTGCCTGTTACGTCTACCTGGGAGTTGGTAACGCCGTCCAGCGTCTTTACGATTGCTTCTACAGAGTAGCCAACGGTAGCCTTCTGTTTCATATCCGGGATGTATACAAGATCCGGATTTCTGTTTTCAAAGTTGTCGATCGCCATCTTTACAATCGCTTTTGCATTCTCATCTGCAGTCTCCGCGTCGAAACGGATAAACTCAGAATCCGGCATCTGCGCAATCGGAGAGGTCGTCACAAATTTGGTGTGGAAGCATTTGCTAAGCGGGCCAAGTGCCGGGAAGATACACTGTACGTCTACGACGATTGCTTCACATGCACCGGTCAGCACTACATTCTCCTGCTGGAGGAAGTTTCCTGCCATCGGGATCCCGCGGCGCATTGCCACTTCGTTTGAGGTACAGCAGACACCGGAAACCGTGATGCCCTTTGCGCCCTTGCTCTTTGCGTAAGCGATCATTTCCGGATCATCCGCATATTCGCAGATCATCTCGGACAGGGACGGATCATGTCCGTGTACAACGATATTTACATTGTCCTTGTTCATAACGCCAAGGTTTGCCTCGGTATCAACCGGCTTCGGCGTTCCGAAAAGCACGTCCGAGAACTCGGTGCCAGCCATGGAACCGCCCCATCCATCAGACAGACCGGAACGCAGGGACTGACGGATCAGCGCCTCCGGTTTGGAGGAACATCCCATATGTGTCATATGTAAGGAGCAGGATACTTCGCGGTCGATCGCGCGCGGAGCAATCTCCTCTCTCTCCCAGATATCCTGGGTGTGCTGCGGAGCTCTCTTCAGGAAATTCTGAGTTCCGAATACCTTTCCGTATTCGCTCAGACCAAGGTATGCGACCTCATGCGCAAGATCGTAGATGTCCTTTCCTTCGGTCTCCACGCCCCATTCCTTTGCGATGCGGATCAGCTTCTCCGGATCCTTTACCTTGTACGGTCCTTCCGGTTTTGCATGATACAATGTCTTGCAGATCTCACGGCCGTGATCGGAGTGCGTAGCGGAACCGCCCGCCGTGAATTTCAGATAGTTGCGTGCCACGATGCCGTGAGCGTCGCATCCGCAGATTCCTTTCGGCGCTTTCGGGGTGATACGGCATGGGCCCATGGAACAAATCTTACAGCAGATACCGGTCTCACCGAACTTACAGTGCGGCGTCTGATTCTTTACACGGTACTGCCATCCGTCTGCGCCTACTTTTTTGCCGGTTTCCAGCAATCGGTTTGTAGCCGCTTCCATTTCTTCAACTGTTGTCAACTTAAAGTCTCCCATCATAATCCTCCTTGACTGGGTTATAATATTAAATCTTTAATTTATCTATGATACTGTGCAGTGCCTGCTTCACCGGAGAGGTTTCCGGCAGATCTATCATCGGCTTTCCGGCACAGTCATATTCGTAAACCTCGGCGTCCTGCGGCACGACCCCAAGCAGGTTGAGCCCCTGCTTTTCGATTTCTTCCATAGTGCCCTCATTCAGCCTGCCTTCCGGAGCACGGTTGACGATCAATCCCATCGTTTCCGGTTTCAGACCGAGCTCTTTTGTGAGCTGCGCGATCCGTCCGACCGCCTGCACGCCGCGCCGTGAGCAGTCGCTCACCAGCAGGATCATATCCACCTTCGGCAGAATGCCGCGGCTGATATGCTCCATGCCCGCCTCGTTGTCCACGACAACATAGGGGTAATTTGGCGCCAGCTTCTGAAGCTGCGCCTGCAGAAGTCCGTTTACAAAACAGTAACAGCCCGCTCCCTGCGAACGCCCCATCACCAGCATATCGTAATCATCTTCCTCCGCCAGACAGCGATTGAACATAAATTCCATATAATCCGCTTTCGTCATGCCCACCGGAATCTGTGAATTTCCGGAAGCCTCCGCTTTGGACATTTCCTCGCGGATATCTCCAAGCGTCATCTCGACATCTATGCCGAGGACTTCATTCAGATTTGAGTTTGCGTCTGCATCCACTGCCAGCACCGGGCGCTTGCCCTGCTCGCAGAGGTACTGGATCAGCAGACCGCACAATGTGGTTTTTCCGACGCCGCCTTTGCCGGCGACTGCTATCGTAAATGACATAAAATCGCGCTCCTTATGATTTATCACTTTTTAAGATGCGGGCGGCTCAGCAGTTAATCTCAACCCTGCCGCCGGTGAGATCCGCCGACGCTATGGTTCCCTCGACCGTCTTCTGCTCACCCATCACATCTGTCAGAGTGATAAGATTTCCGTTTACTGTAATTTTGCTGACGTATTCCAGGAGAACACAGTCAGGCTGATTCTTTTTTACAACCGTGGAAAGGCACATGTTATTCACCTCCGTTATGCTTCCTTTACCAGAGATAACGCGAGACCAAGGTAGAGATTTCCTTTCTGGAACTCGTCTACTGCCTTACGGATCTGCTCCGCCGCTTTTTCGTGACCTTCCTTCGTCAGCTTGTCCGCCATCTGGTCGAGTTCTGCGGCATGATGCGTGTTGTGATCCAGCATATACTGCAGAAGCGCCGCGGTTTTGTCTGCCGGCGATGCTTCGCTGCTCTGGCATCCATGGCAATGTCCCCCGTCTCCGTGGCTGTGGCAGTTTCCCCCGCTGCCCTCAGACGGGCAGTGATCTTCGTGATGATGACAGTGCGCATCATCATGGCTGTGGTTATGATTTTCCTCAGCGCCATGCTCGTGATCGTGTGGATGGGTATGCTCGTACGTGTGCGTATGAGCGTGTTCATGCGTATGTGTATGCGCACAGACATTTCCATTTTCATCCGTTACAATATGCACTTCTTCAGCCTCCTTTCCGCATGATATTGTTAAATTTTTGACAGGGATTACTGCACATCCCCTACTATGGGATAGTATAGCACATAAAAAGTGAAATCTCAACAAAGAAATTGTACTTTAAGAAATACAAAAAGACGAAATCACCAAGCGGCAATTCCGTCTTTTTTCCGTTTATGCAAGCATCATACGGTCGTTTGCAAATTCGCCGCCGCTCGCCTGTTCAAATTTCTGAAGAAGGTCAGAAACCTTCAGATTTTTCTTTTCCTCGCCGGATACATCGTAGATGATCCTGCCCTCGTGCATCATGATCAGACGGTTGCCGTGCGCGATGGCGTCCTTCATGTTGTGCGTGATCATAATAGCGGTCAGATTATCGCGGGCAATGATCTTGTCCGTCGCTTCCAGCACCTTTGCCGCCGTCTTCGGGTCGAGCGCCGCCGTGTGCTCGTCGAGAAGAAGAAGCTTCGGCTTTTTCAGTGTCGCCATCAGAAGCGTCAGCGCCTGGCGCTGTCCGCCCGACAAAAGCCCTACCTTTGCAGTCAGGCGATCCTCCAGACCGAGATCTAAAATCTTCAGCTTCTCCTTGTAGCGCTCCCGCTCCGCCGCATTGATGCCGCTTTTTAAGGTCCGCCGCAGCCCGCGCCGGGATGCAAGCGCCAGATTTTCCTCAATCTGCATACTTGCCGCAGTTCCCGTCATCGGGTCCTGGAACACACGTCCGAGGTACTTTGCACGCTTATATTCCGGAAGGCGCGTCACGTTCACGCCGTCGATGATGATCTCTCCCTCATCCACCGGCCAGACGCCGGCGATCGCGTTCAGCGTGGTCGATTTCCCGGCGCCGTTTCCGCCGATGACCGTCACAAAATCCCCCTCGTTCAGCGTAAGATCGACGCCGCAGAGCGCCTTTTTTTCGTTCACCGTTCCCGGATTGAATGTCTTTTTAATTCCAATCAGTTTAAGCACGGCCGGCACCTCCTTTTTTGGAAACCTTTGTAAAATACTTTCCTTTCAGATGCGGCACCGCCAGGAATACCGCAACGACAAGTGCGGAAAGAAGCTTTAAATCGTTGGAGTTCAGTCCGAGCCAGAGCACCACCTGCAGCACAAGATAATATACGATTGCACCCAGCGCGACCGCAATAAGCTTGCCGGCAAAATTATGTGCAAATTTGCCGAAAAGCACCTGCCCGATAATGACGGCCGCCAGACCGATCACGATCGCGCCGCGTCCCATGTTGACGTCCGAGAAGCCCTGGTACTGCGCATACAGACCGCTGGAGAGCGCCACGATACCGTTTGAGAGCATCAGACCGATGATCTTGCTCACATCCGTGTTGATGCCCTGCGCGCGGGACATGTGTTCATTGGAACCGGTTGCACGGATCGCACAGCCAAGCTCCGTCCCGAAGAACCAGTACAGCAGGGCAATGATCACCACGATAAAGATGATCACGATAAAAATCGTATTTTTATAGACCGGAACGCCCTTGATATTCCGCAGCGATACGATCAGCGGATATTTGTCCACGCTGATCGCCTGGTTTGCTTTATTGCCCATAATGCGCAGATTGATGGAATAAAGTCCGAGCTGTGTCAGAATGCCCGAAAGGATCGCCGGAATACCCATCGCCGTGTGAAAAATACCGGTCACAAGACCGGCGAGCATCCCTGCGCCAAACGCACAGGCAAGCGCTACCGGCACGGAATAACCGCTCAGCAGCATCATGACACAGACCGCACCGCCGGTACACATGGTACCGTCTACTGTCAGATCTGCCAGATCGAGAATTTTGTAGGTAATGTACACGCCGATCGCCATAATGCCCCAGATCAGTCCCTGGGCACAGGCGCCGGGCAGTGCATTAAAAAGATTTCCAATGTTCACAGCTCTTTCTCCTCCATAGCAAAACGACGGGCTGCCGCAGAGCAGGGAAATTTCCCTTTCCGCGACAGTCCGCTGTAATGTTTCTTACTTGCTTTTTTATTCTTTATGCTTCTGTTTCCGCTTCAGTCTCTGTTTCCGCCTCTTCCTCGATTGCTTCATAGCCGTCCGGAACGGTGATGCCGAGCGCTTCACATCTTGACGGAACGTATTTCTTTACAAACTGCGGAGCAAACTCGATCGGCATGGTGCTTACGTCTGCGCCGTTTACAAGAATCTCGTATGCCATCTCACCGGTCTTGTAGCCGATATCATAGTAGCTGATGGAAAGCGTTGCAATACCGCAGCCCTCGCAGATACCTTCCTCACCTGCAATGATCGGAATACCTGCCGGCTCACAGATGTTGTTGATGATCTCGGTGTTGGAAGCCGCCGTGTTATCTGTCGGAACATAGAGCGCTTCACACTCAGCGGCAGCCGTGGTTGTGATGGATGCAAGGTCGTTGGAGTCTGCAAAGGTATATACGTTGCAGGTAACGCCCGCTTCTTCCAGCGCCGCCTTTACGGTGTCAACCTGGTATACGGAGTTCGGCTCTGCAGAGCAGTACAGAAGTCCTACCGTCTTTACGTCCGGGAGCAGTTCTGCAAACATCGCCGCCTGCTGATCAAGCGGTGCAAGGTCTGAGGTACCGGAGATATTGGTTCCGGTAGAACCTGTCCACTCTTCATCCGGGATAGACAGCGCCACGTTGTATACGGTGATGGAGGTTCCGAGGATCGGAATATCTCCTGTTGCCGCCGCTGCTGCCTGAAGGGAAGCCGTTGCGTTTGCCATGATAAGGTCTACGTTATTGGATACAAACTGGTTTACGATAGTTGCGCAGTTTGCGGAATCGCCGGAAGCGTTCTGCTCATCAATAACGACCTGATCGCCAAGCTTCTCTGTGAGCGCATCCTTAAAGCCCTGCGTAGCCGCATCCAGTGCCGGATGCTGTACGAGCTGACAGATACCTACGTTATATGTGGTGTCCTCTGCGCTTACTGCCATACCGAGTGCCGCTGTCATGGAAACTGCCATGCCCGCTGCAAGAACCTTGGAAATTACTTTTTTCATCACTCATTCTCCTCTTTTCTGTTGATTTTACGCTTTTACTTTAACAGTTTAAAGTACGTTAGTAAGAGCATACACCTTTTTGGTGAAATCGTCAAGAAAAAAATCCAAATTTATTTACCACGTCAGCCCGCCATTCTCAATTTTCGGATCGCGCATCATCAGTTCGTTTACCGCTTCGTCGGCGCGCTTGCCCTCAAAGAGGACTTTGTTTACCTGCTCGACGATCGGCATTTCGATGCCATATTTTTTTGAGAGGGCGAGGGCTGCTTTTGCGGAGTAGACGCCCTCAACGATCATTTTTACCTCGTCCATTGCCTCTTCCATGGTGCGTCCCTGTCCGATCAGATAGCCCGCCTTCCGGTTACGGCTGTGGACGCTCGCGCAGGTGACGATCAGGTCGCCGATGCCGGTAAGACCGTAGAAGGTCTCCGACTTGCCGCCCATTGCGATGCCAAGGCGCGCGATCTCCGCGATGCCTCTGGTAATCAGCGCCGCCTTTGTGTTATCACCGTAGCCAAGCCCGTCAGCGATGCCTGCCGCCAGCGCGATGACGTTTTTCAGCGCGCCGCCAAGCTCGATGCCGAGCATGTCGGGGCTTGTGTAGACGCGGAATACCGGGCTGATAAAGATACTCTGCAGGTATTGTGCCGTGTGCGGATCATGCGCGCCTACTACGCAGGTGGTCGGAATACAGCGTCCTACCTCCTCAGCGTGGCTCGGTCCGGAGAGCACAGCCGCATTCACGCCCGGAAGCTCTTCCTCGATGATATCTGTCAGCGTGTCAAGCGTCGCTTCCTCGATACCCTTTGCCACGTTCACGATGATCTGTCCCTCTTTGACAAGCCCTTTGAGCATTTTGCTGGTGCTGCGCGTGTACGGGGATGGAACCGCCATGATCAGCACGTCCTTGTCTGCCGCGATCTCCAGCAGGTCGTCCGTAAACAGAATGTCCTCCGCAAGATGCACGCCGGGCAGCTTTGACTCGTGCTCCCTCTTTTCGCGGAGCATCTCAATCTCCTCTTTGATGATCGACCAGACGCTCACGTCATGTCCGTTGTTGTGAAGCAGTACTGAAAGCGCGATCCCCCAGCTTCCTGCCCCGATAATACCGATCTTTGCCATGTGAGATTCCTCCTGTCACTCTTTTTTATTTTTCTTGAATAAATACGTTTTCCGCTCTGTTCCCGCAAGCAGGCGCTTAATGTTTTCGCGATGCTTCCAGAACGCCATCGCCGCGAGAAGAAGCGTGACGATATACATTTCAATAAGATACGGCTGCGCCATGCCGAACGCTCCGCTCTGACCGAGCGCGATTATTTCGATCACCAGCCCCACATAAACAAGAAGCGAGCCGAGCGATACATAGTGCGTCAGAAAGAACACGGTGAAAAAGGTGATGATTCCGCAGACCGTGATCACCGGATGCAGGGCGAGCACGATCCCGGCAGTCGCCGCGATGCCCTTTCCGCCGCGGAAATTCAGATAAAACGGGAAATTATGTCCGAGGATCACCCCGGCTGCCGCATACATTTCAAGAAGCGCAAGCATATCCGCATGCGTTTTCCCGAAGCAAAAGCGGACAAGTACGATCGCCAGTATGCATTTCAGACAGTCGCCGAAAAAGGTCAGAAGCCCCGCCTTTGTACCCATCGTCCGCAGCATATTGGTGGTACCGGCATTTCCGCTCCCGTGGTCGCGAATGTCGATGCCATGCATCCTGCCGATGATATAGCTTGTCTGAAACAGTCCGAACACGTAGCCAATCGCTACGCAAATGATACGCGTCAACATTATTTTTCTTTGTCCTTTCGTTCACGGATGATAAATTTCAGCGAGGTTCCACGGAACCCGAAGGTATCCCGGATTTTATTTTCCAGATAGCGCGTATAGGAAAAATGCATCAGCTCGCGGTCGTTCACAAAAATAACGAAGGTGGGCGGTTTCACGGAAACCTGCGTAATATAGTAAAGCTTTAAGCGGCGTCCCTTGTCCGAGGGCGGCTGCTGCAGCGCCACCGCCTCCGAGAGGATCTCGTTAAGCACACCGGTCGCAATGCGCAGCGACTGGTTCTGGATGATCATGTCGATCATCTCAAACAGCTTCGGAAGCCGCTGACCGGTCTCCGCCGACACGAACATGATCTCCGCATACGGCATAAAGGAAAGCGTCTCGCGGATTTTCTGCGTATACTTGTAGATGGTCTTGTCATCCTTCTCGACGGCATCCCACTTGTTCACCGCAACGAGGATCCCCTTTCCGCGGTCGTGCGCGATCCCGGCAATCTTGGCATCCTGCTCTGTCACGCCCTCGGTGGCGTCGATAACGACTACCACGACGTCGGCGCGGTCCACCGCCGTCACCGTGCGGATGATGCTGTAGCGCTCCAGCTCCTCTTTGATCTTATTTTTCCGGCGAAGCCCCGCTGTATCGATAAACACATACTCTTTGCCGTCCCAGGTAATCGCCGTGTCGATGGCGTCTCTGGTCGTGCCGGCAATATCCGAGACGATCACCCGGTTTTCGCCGAGCAGCTTGTTGATGATGGAGGATTTCCCGACATTTGGCTTTCCGACTACCGCAATGCGCGGGCGGTCGTCCTCCGCTTCCTCCAGCTCCACATCCTGAAAATAACCGACCACCACATCCAGCATGTCGCCAAGCCCCTGCTTTCCGGCTGCTGAGATCGGCTGCGGGTCTCCGATGCCGAGATTATAAAACTCATATACATCCGGCAGGGATTTTTCATAGCTGTCCGCCTTGTTTACCGCGAGCACGATCGGCTTGCGGCTGCGGCGAAGCATGTCCGCCACCTTGGCGTCCGAATCTACCAGCCCCTGCTTTACATCTACCATAAAAATAATGACGTCCGCCGTGTCGATGGCGATCTGCGCCTGTTCGCGCATCTGTGAAAGAATAATATCACTGCTGTCCGGCTCGATCCCTCCGGTGTCGATGAGTGTGAACTGATAATTCAGCCACTCTACGTCCGCGTAGATGCGGTCGCGCGTCACGCCCGGCGTATCCTTCACGATCGAGATATTTTCGCCCGCCAGCGCGTTAAAAAGCGTTGATTTTCCAACGTTTGGTCTTCCTACTATTGCTACAATCGGTTTACTCAATGTCTGTCACCTCATATGGCTGTGCCGTTTTTCCTTCTTCATCCTGTTCCTCCAGAAGAACGGCATGCACAAAATCCTTTCCGCTTGATTTTACAATACAAGCTTTTGTTTGTAAAGTCTCCTCAAGTTCTTTTAAGGTAATATCATCTAAAAATACGGTTTCCCCGCTTTTAAACATACTGCACGGAAACAGCAGCGCATCGCCCAGCACCTGCCCTTTCAGCGCGCGCAGGATATCCTGTCCGGTCAAAAGGCCCGCTACCGTGATGCGCTCCCCGAAAAATTCGTTTTTCACCGGATAAACGTTCGCCGTCACATGCGGGTACTTTTTTGTCAGCGCCTCCGCCGCCTGCTTCACATAGGGAGCTGCCAGAAGCCCGGTCACAAGAGAGACCGTGTGCTGCCTGCCATCCCCCGTGCGCGCTTCGATCGCCTCACTGGTTTCCTCCAGGAACAGCCGCAGCATCCCGACGCCGTTTTCGAGCTGCAGATAGCCGTCGTACGTCTCCGCCTGCGGAAGCTCCCGCTCCGCGAGCAGGTACCACTCATCCCCGGCATGGATAAAATGCGTGCCGTACTTCTCATACAGCTTTTTCTGCCAGCGGTGAATGGTGTCGAGCACCTGACATGCATCCTCCTTTGTGAACGGCTCCAGCGGATACAGTCCCTCGCGGAATTTCGTCAGTCCCACCGGAACCACCGAAACGCTCTTTAAATGCGGCAGATAACGCACAAGCTGTCCGATCGAGTACTCCAGCTCGTCCCCGTCGTTGACGCCCTTGCAGAGCACGATCTGCCCGTTCATCTCGATACCCGCCTCCGCCAGACGGTCGACCTTTTTCAGGGCATCGCCCGCGAACCGGTTATTCAGCATTTTACAGCGAAGCTGCGGGTTCATCGTCTGAAAGGAGATATTGATCGGCGACAGATGATAGCGGATAATCTGCTCCATATCCGCCTCGCCGATGTTCGTCAGCGTCACATAATTGCCCTGCAAAAACGAAAGCCTTGTATCATCGTCCTTAAAATAAAGAGTATCGCGCATCCCCGGCGGCATCTGATCGATAAAACAGAAAATGCATTTGTTGCGGCAGGAATGGTATTCATCCATGAAGCCGTTTTCAAACTCCAGTCCGAGGTCCTCCTCAAATTCCTTTTCGATCTCCAGCTCCCACTCTTCGCCGTCCGGCTTTTTTATCAGAACCAGCAACTCCTCCTCATTGCACAGATAGCGGTAGTCCAGAATATCGCGCACCCGCTGTCCGTTAATGGAGAGTAGCTCATCGCCGGGAGCGATCTCCAGCTCCTCCGCAATGCTTCCCGCCAGCACGCGGCTGACGATATGCTTTTTTTCTTTTTTCATCAAAAATCTACTCCTTTGCTGCTTATCATACTAAATTCGACGCAAAAATGCAACCGAAGCGACAAATTTCTTGACGCGCGCCGCCCGACCGACTATACTTAATGTAAAGTACTTGTAAAAATGTTATATTATGGAGGTTCCCATGTCCGATCTGTTTGATCCATTGCGTCATTCTATCCCACTTGCGCCGCTCAAAATAGCCGCATTGGAAGGCTGCCGTGAATTCGCGCAGCAGGTAAACCAGCATCTCGTTGAATACCGTCACACAAACCCCACATTGCCGTCCGACAGCATCGCCTATCCGGAGTATGCGGCGGATTCGTTTCTGGTCGACTGCGCGTGCCCGCGTTTCGGCACCGGCGAGGGAAAGGGCATTATCAATTCCTCCGTGCGCGGAAGCGACCTTTTTATTCTGGCAGACGTCACAAACAACAGTCTTACCTACAAGGTCTGCGGCTACACAAATTATATGTCACCGGATAACCATTTCCAGGATCTAAAGCGCATTATCTCTGCCAGCGACGGAAAGGCAAAGCGTATCAATGTGATCATGCCGTTCCTCTATGAGGGCAGGCAGCACAAGCGTTCCGGGCGCGAATCGCTCGACTGCGCGCTCGCACTGCAGGAGCTTGCCGCAATGGGTGTCAGCAATATCCTCACCTTCGACGCACACGACCCGCGCGTGCAGAACGCCGTTCCGCTGATCGGCTTTGATACGTTTATGCCGACCTATCAGTTTTTGAAGGCGATCCTGCTCTCCACGCCGGATTTCGTAATTGACAGCGACCATCTGATGATCATCAGCCCGGATGAGGGAGCGATGAACCGCGCCGTTTATTTCTCCACGATCCTCGGCGTCGACATGGGCATGTTCTACAAGCGCCGCGACTACTCTACTATCGTGAACGGTAAAAACCCGATCGTCGCGCATGAGTTTCTCGGCGATTCCGTGAGCGGCAAGGATGTGGTAATCGTGGACGATATGATCTCCTCTGGAGAAAGTATGCTGGATGTGGCAAAACAATTGAAGGACCGCAATGCAAAGCGTGTGTTCGTCTGCACAACGTTCGGTCTGTTCACGGACGGCTTTGGTAAATTCGATGAATTCTATGAGAAGGGTTATATCCACAAGATCATTACCACCAATCTGAATTACCGCGATCCGGAGCTGTTCACGAAGCCGTACTACCAGGAGGCGGATATGACGGGCTTCCTCGCAAGCATCATTGATGCGCTGAACCATGACGTCTCGATCGAGCATGTCATCACGCCGACGCACAAGATCAATCAGCTGCTCGCAAGGATGCGGACCTCTGAGAAAAAATAGATTCCTAACGTATCCCTAAAAATGCTGCAAGGTTGCCGCGCATTCCATGGGAGGCGCGGTGGGAGAACAGAAGGTCTGGATTACAGCAGGTACAGATGTCGGTGACCGAAAGGTGCTCCGGCAGAATGCCTGCTTCTTTTAATATAATCTCGTTTGCGCGCCACAGATTTAACTGATATTTTCCGTTTTCTTTTGGATAGTACAGCTCACTCCAGAAGCGCTCGTTAAAGCTCTCCTGAAATTCCTCTATCACATCTTCACTCACCTCATAGCAGTTCTGGCAGATCGAAGGACCGATCGCAGCAAAGATATTCTCCGGACGACAGCCGTATGCCTCCTGCATCGCCTGTACTGTCACTTTTCCGATCCTGCCGACAGTTCCACGCCAGCCGGAGTGTGAAAGTCCGATCGCCCCTCTCACCGGATCGACAAAATACAGCGGCACGCAGTCCGCATAGAAGGTGGCAAGCACCAGTCCCGGCACATCGGTGATCAGCCCGTCCACATCCGTGTAATCGCGCGGCACTGTGTATCCTTTTCCACGGTCAGCCTCCGTGACCATGCGCACGTTCGTCGTGTGTGTCTGGTCAGAAAATACCAGGTTTTCCGGCGCAAATCCGATTGCCGCTGCAATGCGGCGATAATTTTCCCGGACGTTTTCCTCGCTGTCTCCTCTGGAAAAGCTTAAATTCATGGAGGACAAATGCGCCTCGCTCACCCCGCCGAGCCGCGTGGAAAAACCGTGTACAATGCCCTCTGTCTTTTCCAGCGCCGGATAGGTAAGCCAGACGACGCCCTCTTTTTCGTTTGTGCGAAGGACGCTCTGCCGCCCCTTTCGCTTCCATATGATTTTCTCCATATCTTTCATCCCGCTTTCCGCTCAGTTTTCCCAGAACGCATTTTCTATATGTGTGATCACATCTTTGCAAATACCGACCACATCAAAGCGGCACTGCGTTTCCATTCCATATCCATGACGCAGCAGATAGTGCTGCGCCGTGCGGATAATCGTTCTCTGCTTGCGCGCATCCACCGCCTCCAGCGGCGTGCCCTGGCGGTCATCTGCCCGAAATTTGACCTCCACAAACACCAGATATCTGCCGTCGCGCGCGATCAGATCGATCTCCCCGCTGCGCAGGCGGTAATTGTATTCTAAAATCTTCATACCGTGCTGCTCAAGATATGCAGCGGCAAGCTTCTCATAAGCGTTTCCGATCGCTCGTTTGTTCACAGCTTGGCCTCTCTTTGTTCACAAATGTTTTTCAAAAACGTTGCCCGGTGGATCGGCGATGGTCCGTATTTTCGCAGCGCCTCGATATGCGCCGCCGCGCCGTAGCCCTTATGCGACGCAAAGCCGTACTCCGGCATGATCTTATCATACTCCCTCATCAGACGATCCCTCGTCACCTTGGCGATCACGCTTGCCGCCGCGATGGAGAGGCTTTTGGCGTCGCCCTTTATGATCGGCACCTGCTCTGTCGCAACGTCCGGGATCCGCACTGCGTCGTTGAGCAGGATATCCGGCTTTACAGAGAGCTTCCCGATTGCTTCGCGCATTGCCTCGTAGGTTGCCTGCAAAATGTTGATCTCATCGATTCGCGCAGGGGACGCCATGCCGACGCCGACTGCCACCGCTTTCTCCATGATCTCGTCATAGAGCTGCTCACGCATTTTCTCCGAGAGCTGCTTGGAATCATTTAAATAGCGAATGGTACAGCCCTTCGGCAAGATCACCGCTCCGGCGACCACCGGACCCGCCAGCGGTCCCCTGCCTGCCTCGTCTATCCCGCAGATATGCGGATATTTTTCGTATTTCCGTTCATAGGACAACATCTCATAGAGACGCGCATCCTCTTTTTCTTCCTTCGCAAGCTTCCTGCGAAAGCGCTGCACAAGCGCCGCAGCGCCTGCCCGCTCATCCTTCGCAAATTCTTCAAGAAGCTGCGGCAGCTCCTCCCGTCCGGCGGCTTCCAGCTCTGCTTTCATCTCTGATAGTTTCTTCTGCATGATCCAGCACTCCAAATCTCTCCAGCGGCAGCACGCAGAGCCACCCTTTGCCGACAATATCACGCTCCCTGATATTGCCGACCTCCGGCTCCCGGCTGTCTACGCTGGAATTGCGGTTATCTCCAAGTACAAAATATTCATCTTCCCCAAGCGTCACCGTGTTGGCAGCGAGTCCTCCGTCCTCGATCGCCGCATTTCCATAGTGCTCCACCAGCGCGTTTCCGTTGACGTAAATGACGCCCTCCGCACTGATGCGCACTGTCTCCCCGGGCAGTCCGATAATGCGCTTGATGTAGTAAGTGTTTGGCTTATACTGATAAGAAAACACCGCCACGTCAAAACGCTGCGGTTTCCCGATCCGATAGCTCCATTTGTCGATCAACAGATGATCGCCGCTTTTTAGCGTCGGCAGCATAGAATCGCCGCTTACGATCGTTCCCTTCAGAAAATACGGCAGCGCAAGAAGTACTGCCAGCAATACAACAAACCTTATCAGACCGCCCGGCAAAGTCTTCTCTCCCCTCATTCTTTGCCTCCTGCACTGATCCCTGGATCCGCTCCCCTTACGCAGGCTTCTCCAGGGTGATTCTTCCAAGCTTTCCGCTGCGGAAATCATCCAGAAGCACCGCCGACGCTTTTTCATAATCCAGCTCGCTTCCTTTGCGGATGCATCCGCGGTTCCCTGCGATTTCGCCAAGGATCTCCACCGGCAGCTTTTCCTCCGCACACTCATAGCGCTGCATGAGCACGCCCGGATAATGTGCCGTCAAAAAACCGATCAGCTCCAGCGCAAGCTCCTCGGTATTTAAAATCTCATCACGGATCGAACCGATCATCGCCAACCGCATTCCCACTTTCTGATCCTCAAATTTGGGCCACAGGATCCCCGGCGTGTCCAAAAGCTCCACGTCCTTGTTTAAGCGTATCCACTGCTTTCCCTTGGTAACGCCCGGCTTATTTCCGGTCTTTGCACACGCTTTTCCGGCATACG
Source organism: Marvinbryantia sp. (assembly GCF_047017445.1). NCBI lineage: Bacteria > Bacillati > Bacillota > Clostridia > Lachnospirales > Lachnospiraceae > Marvinbryantia > Marvinbryantia sp. The sequence goes on from NZ_JBKXTT010000015.1 coordinate 51,716, forward strand.
TATTGATAAAGGTAGACTTGCCCACATTGGGAATCCCGGCAACCATCGCCCGAACCGGTCGGTTTAAAATGCCGCGCCTGCGGTCGCGCTCTGTCTTTTCCCGGCACGCCTCCTGCAGAACCTTTGTCAGCACATTCATGCCGTTTTTATTTCTGGAATCGAGGGCTACCGCATAATATCCCTGTGCGCGGAAATGCTCCATCCACGCCTCGCTGCCGGAAGCATCCGCAAGGTCCGCCTTGTTGAGCAGCAGAATGCGCGCCTTGTTTTTTCCAAGCTCGTTGATGTCCGGGTTGCGGCTCGACTGCGGTACGCGCGCATCCACCAGTTCGATGATCACATCAATTAGCTTTATATCCTCCTGCATCATACGCTTTGCCTTCGTCATATGACCAGGATACCATTGAACATTCATAAAATAACCTCTCTGACTGCACAGTAACTTATTCCACTCTTCCGAAGGAATCGGTTGGGGCTATCCGAAGCCACACCTTTCCCTCGATATAATCCAGATTTACCAGTCCAATATCCGCATAGCGGCTGTCCTCGCTGTCGTTGCGATTGTCACCGAGCACAAAATATTCCTTCACGTCAAGTGTGATCGGTTCGCTGGCAAGTCCGCTGTTGGTCATCAGCGGATAATCCGCTTTTTCCAGATAGACCTTTCCATTGATATAAATAATACCGTCCATTATCTGGATCGTCTCACCCGGGAGCCCGATAACACGTTTGATATGCGTGTGGCTGGTGGAGCTTCCGTTTGGCTTGAAGGCAATAATGTCGTTTCGCTTCGGGCTGCCGACGCTGTAGGATAGCCGATCAAGCAACACCCGGTCGCCGTCCGCAAGCGTCAGCTCCATGGAGCTTCCGATATTTGTGCGCACCTGTCCGAAAAAATAGACAAGCACAAACGCAAACAGGATGACCACGGCAATCTCAAAAATCCACAGCAGCACGCTGCTGATCTTCTCCCGCAAGGTTCTTTTTTCCTTCTGCCTTTTCCGGCTTCCTCTGCCTGTTTTTCTCATGACTGCCCTCCGCATGTAGATATATTATGACAAAAAAGGCTGTCCGCATCTGTCAGACAGCCCTTCCCGCTTTTTATTTCACCAGTTCTTTCACCTTAGCGCTCTTACCGGAACGATTTCTCAGATAGTTTAGTTTCGCACGTCTTACTTTACCACGTCTTACAACCTCTACCTTTTCTACGTTCGGGGAGTGCAGCGGCCATGTCTTTTCCACGCCGACTCCGTTGGAGTTCTTTCTTACGGTGAAGGTCTCGCGGCTGCTTCCGCCCTGCTTCTTCAGAACCGTACCCTCGAATACCTGGATACGCTCACGGTTTCCCTCTTTGATCTTACCGTAAACGCGAACGGTGTCTCCCACATTAAACTGCGGAACCTCAGCTTTTAACTGAGCTGCTTCAATGTTTTTGATAATATCCTGCATTGTGTGCCTCCTTATTCTTTTGGATGTTCATAATACATACGTAACAGAGGACCATCTCTTTTTCTCACAACGTAAATTATTCTAGCATGATGCACGCGAAAAAGCAAGTAAAAAATCAGCTTTTCTTATATCTGCTCAGCGTCGTCCTCCGCCGGAGCTTTTTCTGCTTCCGCTGCCTCTTCTGCCGGAGCCTCCCCGCCAGCTTCTGTCTCTTTTGCCGGAGCTTCCTCCCCAGCCTCTGCTTCTTCCGCTGCCGTTTCCTCTTCTTTCGCTTCCTCTTCCTTCGCTTCCTCTGTCTTCTCTTCCGCCGATGCCTTTGCCTCGTCCACCGCGCTCTTCACCGCGTCCGCTGCATCGGCTACCGCTTTTTTTGCCTCGTTGATAATCTCCTCGGTATCCTGTACCATCTCCTCGGCGAATTTCTTCTCATCCTCCGGAAGCTTCTCCTTCAGCGCCTTGATCTCGTCCTCCAGAGCGGCGATTTCATTGTAGATGTCGTTAATGCCGACAATTTTGTCCGCAAATTCGTCGGCAGTGTCCTTGTGCGCCTCATAATATGCTTTGCCGAGCGCCATCAGCTCATCGTCCGCTTTTTTCTTCTTTGCAAGGATTTTTGTGCGCAGACTTGCGATCTCCGCCACCTCACCGGTCTTTTTTACCATTACCTGCGCGAGGTCTCCCATATTCTGCGCAAGGTCCCCAAGTTTCTTCCCAAGATCTTCAAACATCGTTTCCTTCTCCTTTCAGCATAGCTTTTTCTTTTTCAGTGAGCGTTGCTCTCTTAAGCAGATCCGGGCGCCATCTGGCGGTGCGCCGCACAGACTGCTCCCTTCTCCATTTTTCCACATTCGCATGATGCCCTGATAAGAGCACGGGCGGAACCGCTTTGCCGCGCCACGTCTCCGGTCTGCTGTACTGTGGATATTCCAGCAGGGAATCCTGGAAGGATTCAAACTCTGCGGAATCCTCGTTATTTAATACCCCCTCGACAAGCCGGGAAATGGTATCGATCATGACCATGGCGGGCAGCTCTCCGCCGGTCAGCACATAATCGCCGATAGACACATAATCCGTGACGACCTCCTCCAGAACACGCTCGTCAATGCCCTCATAGTGCCCGCATAAAAAGATCAGCTCCTCCTCATGGGAAAGCTCCTTCGCCATCTCCTGATGAAAGGTCTTTCCCTGCGGCGTGAGGTAGATCGTGCGGATTTTCCTTCCCGCCTGCTCTTCGATGGATCTGTGTGCGCTGTAGACCGGCTCCGCCTGCATCACCATGCCGGCGCCTCCGCCGTACGGATAATCATCCACCTTGCCGTGCTTATTACCCGCAAAATCGCGGATATTTACCGTATTCAGCGAAATAAGCCCTTTTTCCATTGCCCTTCCCGTAATGCTCGTGTGCAGTCCGTTTTCAATCATTTCGGGAAACAGCGTCAGTACATGAAATTTCACAGCAGCCCCTCCAGCAGATGAACCGTCATTGTATTTTTTTCCAGCGATACCTCTATAATACATTCTTTTATGTTCGGTATCAAGACTTCTTTTTCATTTTTTGTTTTTACCACATAAACATCGTTTGCTCCGGTGCGGATGATCTCCGTCAGCGTGCCAAGCTCCTCGCCCGTGTCCGTGAAAACGGTAAGCCCTACAAGGTCGCACAGAAAGTACTCTCCCGGAGCCAGCTTCACGGCATTTTTGCGCGTCACCAGTAAGGGACAGCCCTTATACTTTTCCACGTCGCTGATGTTGTCGATTCCCCTGAATTTCAGGATCACCATATTTTTGAAAAATTTTACCTGTTCTATCGTAAGCGGCACATTGCCGTGCTTTGTCTCAGCAAAAACTTCTTTGAGCTTTTTAAAGCGCGCAGCGTCGTCTGTCGTCGGATACACCTTTACCTCGCCGCGGACTCCGTGCGTGGAAGAAACCACGCCCACCTGCAGAAACTGTTCCATATATTTCCTCCGTCAAAGGAGCAAAACTGCCCCGCTGTTCTTTATTTATATTCATAAATGTGCAAAAAGAGCTGCCCTAAGACAGCTCCTTGCGTTACACAATATCAACAACCACTTTTTTATCACTCTTGGACGCCGCAGCTTTTACAACGGCGCGGATTGCTTTTGCAATTCTGCCCTGCTTGCCGATAACTTTTCCCATATCAGACTGGGCTACTTTCAGTTCGATCACGGTAGTCTTGCCGCTTTCTTTTTCTGTAACTACGACCTCTTCCGGATGTTCTACCAGAGATTTGGCAATTACTTCTACTAAATCCTTCATTACCGCCACCCCTATTCTACTTCTCGATACCAGCCAGCTTGAAAAGCTTACCTACTACCTCGGTCGGCTGAGCGCCGTTTGCAAGCCATTTCTTTGCCAGTTCTTCATCGATTTTAAATTCGCTCGGGTCAGTGTTCGGATTGTAGGTACCGATCTCATCGATACATCTTCCGTCTCTCGGAGAGCGGGAATCTGCAACCACAATTCTATAGAAAGGAGCTTTCTTCTGTCCCATTCTTCTTAATCTGATCTTTACTGCCATTTCATTTCACCTCCTTGGTTTCTTCTGAAATATATTTAAAAGGGAAATTTAAATTTTCCTCTTTTACCGCCTCTGCCTCCCGTCAGTCCGGGAATCTGTTTCATCATCTTTTTCGTCTGCTCAAACTGCTTGACAAGCCGGTTTACCTCGGCAATATCCACACCACAACCGGCAGCGATCCGCTTTTTGCGGGAGGGATTTAATATATCGGGATTGGCTCTCTCCTGCGGCGTCATGGAAAGGATAATCGCCTCGTTGCGCGCAAGCGCCTTTTCATCGATCATGCCCTCGACATCCTTCATCTTGCTGCCGCCAAAGCCGGGTATCATGGAAAGGACGCTGGAAAAGCCGCCCATGTTTTTCATCTGGTTCATGCTCTCCAGATAATCGTCGAAGCCGAACTGCGCTTTCTTGAACTTCTGTTCCATTTCGCGCGCCTTGCTCTCATCCAGGTTTGCCTGAGCCTTCTCGATAAGGCTCATGACATCGCCCATGCCGAGGATCCTCGACGCCATACGGTCCGGATAAAACTGCTCCAGGTCGGAGAGCTTCTCGCCCATGCCGACATAAAGAATCGGCTTTCCGCAGGTCGCTTTTATGGAGAGCGCCGCGCCGCCGCGGGAGTCGCCGTCCAGCTTTGTCAGGATCACGCCGTCGATGCCGATCTTGCTGTTGAACATCTCGGCGACGTTGACGGCATCCTGTCCGGTCATCGCGTCAACCACCAGGATCGTCTGGTCGACGTGCACCGCCTCCTTGATCTGTACAAGCTCGTCCATCATCTCCTCGTCGACGTGAAGACGTCCCGCCGTATCGAGGATGACCACATTCATATTGCGGCTCCTTGCATGTTCCATAGCCGCCTTTGCGATATTCACCGGGCTTTGCTTATCTCCCATTGAGAATACCTCAACGCCCTGCTTTTCACCGTTTATCTGAAGCTGCTGGATCGCCGCCGGACGGTAAACGTCGCACGCCGCCAACAGAGGAACCCTGCCCTTCGACTTCAGCTTGCCCGCAAGCTTTGCCGTCGTCGTCGTCTTGCCCGCACCCTGCAGACCTGCCATCATGATGACAGTAATCTCGCTCGCCGGACGCAACGCAATTTCCGTAGTCTCGGAGCCCATCAGCTTAACCATCTCTTCGTTGACGATCTTAATGACCATCTGTCCGGGATTCAAGCCTGTCATGACGTCGGTGCCGACCGCGCGCTCCTGCACGGATTTCATAAACTGTTTAACCACCTTGAAGCTGACGTCCGCCTCCAGAAGCGCCATCTTGACTTCCTTTAAGGCAGCCTTTACATCCGCCTCCGTCAGGCGGCCCTTGCTCCGCAGGTTCTTAAACACATTCTGCAATTTATCGGAAAGGCTTTCAAATGCCATCTTTACAACTCCTCTAAAATCTCGCCTGCAATTTTCCTTATCTCTTCATGCCCTTCTGCAAGCACATGGATCTGTTCGATTTTCTCGCGGATGGACAAAAACTTTTTCACCAGGTGAAGCTTTGCCTCGTAATCCTCCAGGATACGGTTGCAGCGCTTGATCAGATCGTGTACACCCTGGCGGCTGATCTGATACTGCTCTGCCGCCTCCGCATAGGAGCAGTCGTTCAGAACCACATCCTCATACACATTCCTCTGATGCTCTGTCAGAAGCTCGCCGTAAAAATCAAACAGCAGCGTCTGCTCTACGATCCGTTCCATCTCTCATCACCTTCGCTATCATAATACAAAAAAAATACGGTGTCAAGTATTTTTTCTTGACACCGTTTAAAATTCCTGTCTTATCGACGTAAATTTCCTCTAAAGGCTTGTGCGGATGACGCGCGGCTTGAAGCCGTGCTCTTCCAGCGCGTGCACGATCTGGTTTTTGTGCTCGGTGCCGAATGCCTCCATGGTGATCTTCAGCTCCACCGCCTTGCTGCGGTTGGTGCTGACGAACTGGTTATGGTCAAGCTTGATAACGTTGCCCTGCATCTCGGCGACCACGGTGGAAACGCGCACCAGCTCGCCCGGCGTATCGGGAAGCAGCACAGACACCGTAAAGATACGGTCACGCTGGATCAGTCCGAACTGCACGACGGAGGACATGGTGATCACATCCATATTTCCGCCGCTCAGGATAGCGACGATCTTTTTATTCTTCACATTCATATGCTTCAGCGCCGCCACGGTAAGCAGACCGGAATTCTCGACGATCATCTTATGATTTTCTACCATATCGAGGAAAGCGACGATCAGCTCGTCGTCCTGGATGGTGATGATGTCGTCCAGATTCTTCTGCAGATACGGGAAAATCTTCTCGCCCGGACGCTTTACCGCAGTGCCGTCGGCAATGGTGTTGATCGTCGGAAGCGTCACAACCTCGCCCGCCTCCAGGGACGCCTGCAGGCAGTTTGCCCCCGCCGGCTCCACACCGATCACCCTGATATTCGGATTCAGCATCTTTGCGAGCGTAGAGACGCCGGTTGCCAGTCCGCCGCCGCCCACCGGAACAAGAATATAGTCCACAAGCGGCAGCTCCTTTACGATCTCCATCGCAATCGTGCCCTGCCCGGTGGCAACAGCAAGATCGTCAAACGGATGGATAAAGGTGTAGCCGTTCTCCTCGGCAAGCTGGTAGGCGTACTCGCACGCCTCATCGTAAACCTCGCCGTGCAGGATCACCTCCGCGCCGTAGCTTTTCGTGCGGTTCACCTTCATAAGCGGCGTCGTCACCGGCATGACAACCACAGCCTTTACGCCCAGCTCCTTTGCCGCGTATGCAACGCCCTGGGCGTGATTTCCTGCAGACGCCGTGATCAGTCCTCTCTCCTGCTCCTCTTTCGAGAGGGTAGAAATGCTGTAATACGCGCCGCGGATCTTATAGGCGCCGGTAATCTGCATGTTTTCCGGCTTTAAATAAACGCGGTTCCCGGTCTGGTCGCTGAAGTACTTGCTGTATACCAGCTTTGTCTCCTGCGTGACCCTTTTTACAACCTCCGATGCCTCTTCAAAACTCTCTAATGTCAGCATAATTCTGATTCCCCTTTATTCCTTTTCATCTGTTAAAAACAGTGCATTCACAAATTCTTCCGCATTAAACTTCTGCAGATCCTCAATACTCTCGCCGACCCCGATATATTTCACCGGAATGCCCAGCTCTGAGTGAATCGCGATCGCGATGCCGCCCTTTGCCGTTCCGTCCAGCTTCGTCAGAATGATGCCGGTGATATCGGCAACCTCCGCAAACTCGCGCGCCTGCACAAGTGCATTCTGCCCGGTCGTTCCGTCCAGTACGACAAGCGTCTCGCGGTACGCCTCCGGGTACTCCTTTTCCAGGATGCGGTTGATCTTGCCAAGCTCGTTCATCAGATTCTTTTTATTGTGAAGCCTGCCTGCCGTATCGCAGAGCAACACGTCCGCATGGCGCGCCTTCGCCGCCGCTACCGCATCATAGACCACTGACGCCGGGTCGCTGCCCTCCTGTCCGGAAATGATCTCAACGCCTGCCCGATTGGCCCACTCGGAGAGCTGTTCCCCGGCGGCTGCCCGGAAGGTATCGGCGGCTGCAAGCACCACCTTTTTCCCCTGATCCTTCAGCTTCCCGGCAAGCTTTCCGACACTCGTCGTCTTGCCGACGCCGTTTACGCCGATCACCAGAACGACGGAGGTGCGGTGTTCAAACTCGTAGGCCATCTCGCCGACCTCCATCTGCTGACGGATGCTCTCGATGAGATACCGCTTGCACTCCGACGGCTCCTTGATATGGTTTTCCTTTACCTTTTCTTTTAAATCCTCAATGATCGCGGTCGTCGCGTTAATGCCGAGATCGCCCATGATCAGCGTTTCCTCGATCTCCTCGTAAAAATCCTCGTCGATACTGGAAAAGCCGCTGAAGATGCTGTCGATGCCGGACACAATATTATCTCTCGTCTTGGAAAGTCCCTCCGCCAGTCTCCTGAAAAATCCTTTCTTTTCTTCCATAAAACTCCTCCTTTCCAGGACAGAAGCGCCCTTTCGCAGGCTGTCCTTATCCTATTTATCAAGTTCCTCTTCTACCATATTGACGGAAACCTGCGTGGAAACGCCCTTCTCCTGCATGGTGATCCCGTAGAGGCGGTCCGCCGCCGCCATTGTACCCCTTCTATGAGTAATAATAATAAACTGTGTATTTTTTGTCAACTTTTTCAGATATCCCGCATAACGCGCCACATTGTTTTCATCAAGCGCAGCCTCGATCTCGTCCAGCAGACAGAACGGCGAAGGCTTCATGTTCTGGATCGCAAACAGCAGGGCGATCGCCGTGAGCGCCTTTTCTCCGCCGGACATCTGCATCATATTCTGCAGCTTCTTTCCGGGCGGCTGCGCGATAATGCGGATACCCGCCTCCAGGATATCCTCGTCCTCCACAAGCTCCAGCGTGCCGTGACCGCCGCCGAAAAGCTCCTTAAACGACTTGGAAAACTCCGTCTGCATAATTGCAAATTTCTCCGCAAACTGTTTGCGCATTCCGGTATCCAGCTCTTTGATGATATCTTTAAGCGCCTCTCCCGCCTTTACAAGATCGTCGTGCTGCTCCGTCAAAAATTTGTGCCGCTCGGCGGTCTCTTTATACTCCTCAATCGCATTCACATTGACCGGACCAAGCGCCTTGATCTCACCTTTTAACTCGGAGATGCGTTTCTTTAGCTGCGCCGGATTCTCATGCGCCTTATCCTCGAAAGCGGCAGCCTCGCTCGCCGTCAGACCGTATTCCTCCCACATATAATTGATCTGACGCTCGCGATAGTCCTCCAGGCGCTCCTTCTGGCTTTCCAGACGGTAGCGCTCCTTATCCAGGCTGCTCATCTGCCCGGAAAGCGCCTCGCGCTTCTCAAAGAAATTCTTATGCGCGGCGGACACCTCCTGCCGCTCCTTCGCAAGCGCTTCTATCTGCGTCTGTGTCTCCTGCCGGGCAAGCGACGCATGCGCTATCGTTTCCTCTATCTGTGTGATCTGCTCCGTCTTCTGCGAAACCTCGTCGCCGGAGCCCTGCCGGTCAGCCTGAAGCTGCGCCTCTTCCTCCCGAAAGCTCTTTATCTCGCGCTCCAGCCGCTCCACATTATCGCCGGCAAACGTTTCCCGCTGTGCAAGCTCCGCAGACCGCGTGCGCGCTTTCGCCGTCAGATCGTTCTGCGCCTCCTGCAGGCGGCGCTTTTCCTCCAGCGCCTCCCGGCGTTCCGTAATCTCCGCCTCCAGCTTGCGTTCGCGCTCCTGCGAATCTGCAAGCTCAGATAGAAGCGCCGTCTTCTGTTCCCCGATCTCCGTTATCTGGGAATCCAGCTCCGCGGCCTCGCGCAATAGCTGCTCGTTGCCGGTCTGCGTTTTCTGCCTCTGCCCGTCGATCTCCTCCAGCTTCAGTCTGGCGGTATTCTGCAGCAGATACTGCTGCTGCAGCTTCTCTGTGCGCTTCATCAGCTCCTGCCGGTATTCCTGCCGCTTTTCACGCAGCTCGCCGATATCCCTCTCTGCCTGGCTGACCGCGTCGCTTTTTTCCTTTACACTCTTTTCCAGCTCCTCCGTCTCGCGCCTTCTTCCAAGCAGATTGCTGGAATTTTTGAAGGCTCCGCCGGACATCGAGCCGCCCGGACTTAAAAGATCGCCCTCCAGCGTGACAATGCGCAGGCTCTGCTTATACTTCCGGGCGATCGCGATCGCATGATCGATCGTATCCACCACCAGCGTCTGCCCGAGCAGATATTCTACAAGATTATCGTAGATCTCGTCCGCCTCGGCGAGCGTGCTTGCCACGCCGATCGCTCCCGGCTCGTAGAGCGCCTGCTCCCTCGCCAGGCCGCCGCGCCTGCGGATAGCCGTCAGCGGAAGGAAGGTCGCGCGCCCGTAGCGGTTGCGTTTTAAGAAGGCGATCATGCTCTTTGCCGTCTCCTCATTGTCCGTGACAATGTTCTGGATGCTTCCTCCAAGCGCTGTCTCTATCGCCGTCTCATACTTTTTCTGCGTCCTGATCAGATCGGCGACTACTCCGTGCAGACCGCTCTGCACAGATTTCTGCTCCATGACCTTGCGGATACTGATACCGTAGCCGTCATAGCGCTCCGTGATATTGCGCAGCGACTCCAGGCGGGAAGCCTCGCGATGGTACGCCGTCTTTGCCTCCTCCAGCTCACGGCTGCGCACTGCAAGCGCTTCCTGCATCCTCTGGATATTCTGTTCCACCACGCTGTTGTCCGCGATCATCCGCTCAATGACTGCCTGCGTCTCGTCGTACTCCACCTGCAGCTCTGCGCGGTTCTTCGAGAGATCCTCCTCCTCGCCCTTCGCAGTCAGAAGCCGTCCCGTCAGCTCCGCCTTGCGGATCTGCGTCTGCTCCAGCATCGTTTCATATCGCTGAAGATTTGTCTTTGTAGTGCTTCGCTGGTTGATCAGCGTGATCAGCCCGGACTGCCCCTGTGAGATTTCCGTCTCCAGAGCGGAAACCTCCTTTATAAGCTGCTCCAGGAACTGCTCGTGCTCCTGCTCCTTTGCCCTGGCTGCCGCCGTCTCCTTCTGCAGCGCAAGAAGCGTCTCATTCTCCTTTTCCTTTTGCCCGCTGCGCGCAAGAATGTCTCTCTGCAAAGCAGCAATACGGCTTTCATAGTGCTCGTCGTTCATCTGCGCCGAGCGGATCTGCTCCCTGAGAAGCCCAATCTGGCTTTCGAGCTGCTGGCGAGTGATCTCTGCCTGGTGAAGCTGGTTCTGCTTCTCCTCAATTGCGGCATTCAGGCTCTCCAGGCGCTGCTCGGCGTCCTCATATTCCCGCTTTGCCGCTTCAAGCTGCCCGCCCGCCTGCGCAAGGTCGTTATCGGAGATCGCGATCTTCTCCGTCACCTCTTCAAGCTGTTTCTTAACGCGCCCGTCCTCCAGAAGAAACATATTGATATCCAGCGTTTTCAGTTCTTCCCTGCGCTGCAGATAAATCTTTGCCTTCTCCGACTGCCGCTCCAGAGGTCCGATCTGACGCGTAATCTCTGAAAGGATGTCGCGCACACGCGTGAGGTTATTATTTTCATCCTCCAGCTTCTTCTGGGTAGCCAGCTTGCGCCGCTTGAATTTTACGATCCCAGCAGCCTCATCAAACAACTCGCGGCGCTCCTCCGGTTTCCCGCTTAAAATTTTCTCGATCTGCCCCTGTCCGATGATGGAATAGCCTTCTTTTCCGATACCGGTGTCGTAAAACAACTCCTGGATATCGCGCAGACGGCAGGCTGTGCCGTTGATGAGATATTCGCTCTCGCCGGAGCGGTAGAGACGGCGCGTCACCGTCACCTCATCGTAATCGGTCGGAAGCTGATGATCGGCGTTATCCAGCGTGATCGCAACCGATGCAAAGCCCAGCGGCTTGCGGTTTTCCGTGCCGGAAAAAATGACGTCCTGCATATTGGAGCCGCGGAGCTGCTTTGCGCTCTGCTCACCAAGCACCCAGCGGACGGCGTCCGCCACATTGCTCTTTCCGCTGCCGTTTGGCCCAACGATACCGGTGATCCCGTTGTGAAACTGGAACTTCATCTTATTTGCAAAGGACTTGAACCCCTGCACCTCGATGCTTTTTAAATACATAAATTACTGTTGTCCTTTCAAGATCATCATTGTACGGTAGGCAGCTTCCTGCTCGGCACTCTTCTTTGTCCTTCCGCGGCCTTCCTCAAAGCCCCTGTCGCCGATAAAAAGCTGTACCACAAAGGTCTTATCGTGCTCCGGTCCCTCCTCCCGCAACAGGCGGTAGGACATTGCTTCGCCCTTGAAAGAACTCTGTACAATTTCCTGCAGGATAGTTTTACTATCAAAAAAGAGTTTTTTGTGCTCAACTCCATGTAAGATGAATCTGTTTACAAATTCTTTTGCATTAGTAAAACCACCATCCAGAAAAATGGCGCCGATCAGGGCCTCCATCGCGTCGGAAACCACGGAATCGCGGTGTCTGCCTCCTGTCTGCTCCTCTCCTCTGCCCAGCCGCAGGAAGGAACCAAGCTCGATTTCGGCCGCACACTGTGCAAGAGTTGGCTCACACACAATACTTGCCCGCAGCTTTGTCATTTCTCCCTCCTTCATCTTCGGGTAATGACGATACAGATATTCGCTGCTCGAAAGCTCCAGCACGGCGTCGCCGAGAAATTCCAGCCTCTCATTATCCTTCAGGTTCTTTTTTTTGTGTTCATTCGCATATGAGCTGTGACGGAGCGCATTTTCCAGCAATTCCTTATCCGCAAAGGAGTAGCCGATCATCTGCTCCAGCTCGCTTATTTCTCTTAGCATTTTTCAGACTCCTTAACATACAGGAAGGGCGCTGTCTTCGGCGCCCTTCCACGAAACAGATAATCATTAATTCACTGCGTTTCTGATTGCTTCCACGGCATCGCCTACTGAAACGATTTTTTCCGCTTCCTCTGCCGGAATCTCAATATCGAATTCTTCCTCGATACCCATAATGATCTGGTAAACATCCAGAGAATCTGCGCCGATGTCATCCACAAAGGTCATATCCGTTGTAATCTCATCCGCATCCATGTTCATCACTTCCGCAATAATTTTCTGCAGTTTTTCCAATTCCATAATATTCCCTCCTAATTTTTCTGTTCCTCCCGGAACAGCTCTTTCATCATTTCATCAATGTGCTGCTTTTTAAATTGCACACACTGCATAACGGCATTTTTGATCTCGCCGCTTTTCGCACTTCCGTGCGTCTTTACCACCAGCCCGTTCAGACCGAGCATCGGCGCGCCTCCATACTGACTGACGTCAAAATTTTTGACGTTCTCCTTTAATGCCGGCTTCACCAGCAATCCGCCGAGCTTCGCACGTGTGCTGGTCATCATGCCCTGCTTGATTTTCTTGATCAGCGTGCTGCTCAATCCCTCATAAAGCTTCAGGATCACATTGCCGACAAACGCCTCACAGACAATGACATCACATGCTCCTGCCGGGATCTCCCGCGCTTCCACACTGCCGATAAAATTGATATCCGGGCATTCTTTCAATAAAGGATATGTCTCTTTTACCAGGGCATTCCCCTTTTCTTCCTCCACTCCGATATTGACAAGACCAACGCGCGGATTCTCAATGCCGAGCACGTTTTTCACATAAACGGACCCCATCCTCGCAAACTGAACAAGGTGGGACGACCGTGCATCCACATTTGCGCCGCAGTCTATCAGTAGCGACACGCCGTTTGCCGTCGGAATGAGCGGAGCCAGAGGCGGACGCTCCACACCCCGGATCCTGCCCACGAGAAGCTGCCCGCCGACCAGCACGGCTCCGGTACTGCCGGAAGAAACAAACGCATCCGCCTCTCCCTTCTTTACCAGACGCATACCGACCGCGATCGAGGAATCCTTCTTTCTGCGGATCGCGTTCACCGGCGGCTCACCGGTTTCGATTACTTCTTCTGCATGGACAATTTCTATCCGGTCTTTCGGGTAGGTATACTTCGCCAATTCTTTCTTGATGTCCTCCTGACGTCCGGCAAGGATCACCCGGACGCTCTCGTCAGCGAGCACAGCCTCAACTGCTCCGTGAACCAGCTCAGCCGGAGCATAGTCGCCGCCCATGGCGTCAACGACTACCCGTACACTTTCCTCCATCCAATCATCTCCTTTATCTCTATTCCCTATCATACAAGACATCGTTTTAAAAATCAATATGTAATTTTACAGATGTTACAGCCTTCGCAAACTATGACCTACAGGACCTGCCACCGGCAGCTTCCTTCGGATGCATGGCAGCCGAAAAAAGGCTCCCCGTTTCCGGGAAGCCTTATGCTGTTTCGATTAATCCTGAGCGATAATCTCTTTTTTATTGTATGTTCCGCAGTTCTTGCAGACTCTGTGGGACATCATCAGCTCACCGCATTTGCTGCACTTTACTAAGTTCGGAGCAGTCATTTTCCAGTTTGCTCTTCTTTTGTCCCTTCTTCCTTTGGAAGATTTATTCTTCGGGCAGATAGACATCGTTCACACCTCCTTAAATTTGTTAAAAATCTCCTGGATTTTCGCCATCCGCAGGTCTGTTTCATCTTTCCTGCAGTCACAGGTCTTCTGATTTAAATTGGTTCCGCAGATACTGCAAATTCCCTTGCAGTCTTCTTTGCAAAGCACTTTGGACGGCCAATTCACCAGCAGCTCGGAATAAACAAGTTTATCCACATCCAGATTGTACCCTTCCAAATACACTTGATCTTCCAGCGTCCGCTGGCTCTCCGCCTCGCTCTTTTTCAGATCCGCCTCTTTCTCAAAATGCAGATCCAGCGTAACGTCGACATCCTCCAGACACCGGTCGCAGGGAATACGCACCGTAAGCACGGTATCCCCCGTGATCTGCAGCTCCCTGTCTCCTTTGTTCCGAATATTTAAGGAAACCGGCTGCTGCATGACGATAGGAAACGCACCCATTTTTGAAACAAATTGTTTCATATCCGGCATGACGTCCGTCTGCATCACTCTTCCGTCGTTCTTTAAAACTTCGTTTAAGTCTATCAGCATGACATCCTCCTATCCATACCTGATTATTATAACTATCCACTATGATTTTGTCAATCAGATTTTTAAATAAATAAATATTTTATAAGCCATTTATGATAATGTCCTAGTATACCACATATGAAAATGTCCCGGATGTGGTAAAATATCCTCTATCTATTTTAGATTGGAGGAAATCATTATCAGAAAGGTAATACTTACAATGGATGAACAGAAAAAATACGAAGTGATCAAATCTCTGGCAGATCACCCGGATGGGAATAAGGACAGGGCTGCCCTCACCCTTGGCTGCACCAAACGCCATATCAACCGTATGCTGGCTGGATACCGCAAAGAAGGAAAGGCTTTCTTTATCCATGGCAATAGGGGACGTAAACCGTCCACCAGCATCCCTGACGAGACCCGCAATCGCATCATCGATCTCTACCTTACAAAATATTTTGATGCTAATTTCCAGCATTATTCAGAACTCCTTGAGGCCCATGAACACATCTGCGTCTCACCTTCTTCTGTAGCTAAGATCCTGGAAAGTAAATATATTCTTTCTCCGAAAGTTACAAAGGCCAAGAAAAAGCGTATGGAAAAGGAGCTTCAGGATAAAAAGAAAAGTGCCTGCAGCCTGAAAGAAGCCGCTGTGCTCCAAACCAATCTCGTAGCGGTTGAAGATGCTCATTCAAGACGTCCAAGATGTGCTTATTTTGGGGAACTGCAGCAGATGGACGCAACTCCCTATGAATGGATCCCCGGGCAGGTATGGCACCTCCACCTGGCTATTGACGATGCTACCGGCCGGGTCACCGGAGCCTGGTTTGACACGCAGGAAACCTTAAAGGGCTACTATCACGTATTCCACCAGATCCTGACCACCTACGGCATCCCTTACAGGATCTTCACAGACCGCCGTACGGTATTTACCTATAAAAAGAAAAACTCCCCATCTCTTGATGAGGATACCTATACCCAATTCGCTTATGCCTGCAAGCAGCTTGGTGTTCAGCTGGAATCCAGCAGTGTCCCGCAGGCCAAAGGCCGCGTAGAACGCCTCAACCAGACACTACAGTCGCGCCTGCCAATCGAATTACGATTAGCAGGGATCACGACCATAGATGCTGCCAATGAATTCCTCCACTCATACATAAAAGAATTCAATGAGAAGTTCGCGCTTCCCCTTAATGGTATCAAATCTGTGTTTGAAACGCAACCGGAAAATGAAAAAATCAACCTGGTTCTCGCTGTCCTGACAGAACGGACCGTGGATTGCGGGCATGCGATCCAGTTCCGGCACCGCCATTACCGGATGCTGGACGCCAGAGGGAAACAGGTACATTACCGCAAAGGCACAAAAATAATGGTTATCCAGGCTTTTGACGGAAGCCTTTTCTGCTGTGTCAATGACAAGGATGTCCATGCACTGGAGGAGATCCCCGAACATATGGAAAGATCCCGGGATCTGGATGCAGACTATCAGCCGCCCAAAGCAAAAAGACATTATATTCCGCCAATGAGCCATCCCTGGCGCAGCAAAACTTTCCAGAAATTCGTAAAGACACAGGAGCACCATCTAATGGATGACGTTCCAGCATAAAAAGCAGCAGAAAAAGATGATAGGTATATACCTACCGAAAGGAGAGATCACATGAGGGACTGGATCGACTGCATCGAAGCGCATACAAAAGCACAGAAAAAATATGATAAAGAACATACACAGGGAATTTACTTAAAACTGAACCTCCGCACAGACCTTGATATCATCCGCTGGTTTTGGGAACAGCCGTCAAAACAGGGAGCCGTAAAACGGCTGATCCGTGAGGAGATCGCCCGAAAAAAGGCGGAAGGAACAGGGAGCGGAGGCGTTGTCAGGAGAACCGTGGAATAATGGGGTTGGGGCCCCGTTATGCCGCGAAAGTCTCTTGAGATAAGCCTCACGGAAAACGCTGTTTCTAAGGAGAAAGGATATATGCCCTTTCTCCTGCCCCCTGCGGGGCGGGTTCGGGCAGGGCCCGATTATGGGTCAAGGGACAGGTCCCTTGCGGGTTCTTAGGGCAGAGCCCTAAGCTTCCAGAGGACATCTGCCACGTAGCCATATGAAATCAGCACCGGAAAACCGGTGCTAATGTTTCAGTTTTTTCGGGACATTTTCAAAAATGCTTGACATCAGATTTTTAAATAAATAAATATTTCAGTATAAACAATGCGCAGAGCACATACATTACCACGCTGATTTTCTTTTCCTTTGCCTTTCCGCTGAGCAGATTGATCACCACGTAGGAGATAACGCCCATGGAGATTCCCTCGGAAATGCTGTAAAACATCGGCATTGCCGCGATGCAGATAAATGCCGGGATACCCTCTCCTGCATCCGTAAAATGAATGCTGCCAACGTTGCTGAGCATATAGAAGCCGACAATGATCAGCGCCGGAGCCGTCGCGAACGACGGGATCGCAAGGAAGATCGGGGAAAGCAAAAGCGACAGCGCGAACAGGATCGCCGTCACAGCGGAAGTAAGACCGGTTCTGCCGCCCTCTGCAACGCCGGAAGCACTCTCCACGAAGGTGGTAACGGTGGAGGTACCCATCACAGCGCCCGCCGTTGTCGCGCAGGCATCTGCAAGCAGCGCGCCCTTGATGTGCGGAAGCTTCCCGTCCTTGTCAAGCATATTTGCTTTTGTGGAAACACCGATCAGCGTTCCAAGCGTATCAAACAGATCGACAAACAAAAATGCAAATACGATTACGATCAACTGCAGGATGGAAATGCCGCTGAAGGACATCTTTGCAAAGATCGGCGCAATAGACGGCACTGAGATACCTGCCGAAAAATCCGGAAGCAGGGAATACATGCCGATTTCCGCATTCGGCACATAGATGCCGCAAAGCTGGCAGACAATGCCGAGCAGCCAGGTGATCAGAATGCCCCAGAGGATATTTCCCTTCACATTTTTTACAACCAGGATCGCTGTGATCAGCGTACCGATAATCGCAAGCAGTACCGTGATCCCCACATCATTGAAGGAACCGGCGCCGCCGTTGAGCCCCTGGAAGCTCTCCACAGAGAAAAGCCCTACCAGCGTGCTTCCGTTAGCAAGCACGATCTTTGCATTCTGCAGACCGATAAAAGCGATAAACAGACCAATGCCGACGCTGACCGCATGCTTTAAGCTGATGGGGATCGCGTTGAAGATCGCCTCGCGCACGTTACACAGTGACAGCAGAATAAAGATGACACCTTCAATGAACACGGCTGCCAGAGCTACCTGCCAGGAATAGCCCATCTGCAGGACGACGGTGTAGGCAAAGTAAGCGTTCAATCCCATGCCCGGAGCCAGCGCAAACGGATAGTTTGCAAAAAGTGCCATAAAGAGCGTACCGAGGAAGGATGCTGCCGCCGTCGCCGTAAATACTGCCCCTCTGTCCATGCCGGCCGCGGAAAGGATGTTCGGGTTTACCGCCAGGATATACGCCATCGTCATAAAGGTGGTGATACCCGCGATCACCTCTGTCTTTACATTTGTATTGTTTTCTTTCAGCTTGAAAAGTTTCTCTAACATTTTTCTCTCTCCTCATTTATAAAGGGCGGATGCATTTTGCGGCATCCAAAAAGCAAATGGTTCGACGGCACGCATTCGTCCCACCTGTTTCGTGCCATCGAACCCTTTCCTTACTTTACCCTGTTTTTGCAGCCTTTATACAAGCGCTACCGTCTCGCGGCAGATTGCCAGCTCCTCGTTTGTCGGGATCACTGCAACCTTTACCTTAGAATCTGCGGTAGAAATCACCATGTCCTCGCCGCGCTTCTTATTCTCCTCCGCATCCAGCGTGATGCCAAGGTAGCCAAGATAGCCGAGTACCTTTTCGCGGACGAGTCCTGCGTTCTCGCCGATGCCTGCGGTAAATGCGATCGCATCCACGCCGTTCATCGCCGCCACATAGGAGCCGATGTATTTTGCCACACGGTAGCTGAATACTTCTATAGCCGCCGCCGCATATTTATTTCCGTCGTTCATCGCATCCTCCAGGTCGCGGAAATCGCTGGACAGCTCTTTGGAAATACCGAATACGCCGGATTTCTTGTTCAGCACATTCATCACACCTGCGATATCCAGATTTTCCTTCTTTGCGATGTACTCCATGATCGCCGGATCGATATCGCCGGAACGGGTACCCATCACAAGACCCTCAAGCGGTGTCAGACCCATAGAGGTATCCACACATTTGCCGTTCTGTACTGCGCTGATGGAAGCGCCGTTGCCCAGATGCGCCACGATGATCTTGGAATCGTTCAGATCCAGACCAAGGAACTCTGCAGCATGTTTGGAAACAAAGCTGTGGCTTGTTCCGTGGAAGCCGTAGCGTCTTACAGCATATTTCTCATAATATTCATACGGAAGTCCATAAAGATATGCCTTCTCCGGCATAGTCTGATGGAAAGCGGTATCGAACACAGCTACCATCGGTACGCCCGGCATCAGCTCTGCGCAGGCATTGATGCCGATGAGATTTGCCGGGTTGTGCAGCGGCGCAAGGTCGTTGCACTCCTCGATTGCCTTCAGCACTTCTTCATTGATCACAACAGAGCTTGCGAATTTCTCTCCGCCGTGTACGACTCTGTGGCCGACTGCCTCTACCTCTTTCAGGGATTTGATCGCGCCGGTCTTTTCGTTTACAAGTGCATCCAGCACCATCTGGATCGCCTGCTTGTGCGTCGGCATAGCCGCCTCTGTGATTTCCTTGTCGCAGCCGGCTTTCTGGTAAACCAGTCTTCCGTCGATACCGATTCTCTCGCAGAGACCTTTTGCAAGCACTGCCTCGGAGTCAGAATTGATAAGCTGGTATTTCAGCGATGAGCTTCCGCAGTTAATAACTAAAACATTCATTTTTATTTTTCCTCCTTAGTCCTCAACCTGGCACTGTACTGCCGTAATTGCAACAACGCCGACGATATCCTCTGCGGAGCATCCGCGGGAGAGGTCGTTGACCGGTTTTGCGATACCCTGCGTAACAGGTCCGTATGCTTCCGCCTTTGCAAGTCTCTGCGCCAGCTTATAGCCGATATTTCCGGCATCCAGGTTCGGGAAGATCAGGACGTTTGCTTTTCCGGCAACGTCGCTGTTCGGAGCCTTGGAGGAACCTACGCTCGGAACGATCGCCGCGTCAAGCTGCAGCTCGCCGTCCAGCTTAAGGCCCGGATTCTGCTCTTTTGCGATCTTTGTAGCCTCAACTACCTTATCAACCAGCGCATGCTTTGCACTGCCCATGGTGGAGTGGGAAAGCATTGCAACAACCGGCTCTTCCTGTACCAGCAGACGGAAAGACTCTGCGGAGGAAGCTGCGATCGCCGCCAGCTCTTCCGGATTCGGATCCTGTACAAGTCCGCTGTCGCCGAATACGAACGCGCCGTTTGCACCGTACTCGCAGTCCGGAACTACGATAAGGAAGAATGCGGAAACAAGCTTTGTGCCCGGTTTTGTCTTCAGGATCTGCAGACACGGTCTTAAGGTATCTGCTGTGGAGTGGCATGCGCCGGATACCATACCGTCTGCATCGCCCATTTTTACCATCATTACGCCGTAGTAGAGATACTGGTTCAGAAGGATCTCCTTTGCCTGCTCCGGCGTCATGCCCTTCTTGGAGCGCAGCTCTACCAGCTTGTCTATGTAACCCGGTGTCTTATCGGAGGTAGCCGGATCAACGATCACTGCGCCTGTGAGATCCAGACCTTCGCTGCCCTTCTTTACCGCTTCCTCACTGCCTACCAGGATGATGTTTGCGATACCTTCCTTCAGGATCTGTGCAGCGGCCTCGTAGGTTCTGCGATCCTCTGTCTCCGGAAGTACGATCGTTTTTTTGTTGCTTCTTGCTCTCTCTTTGATTACGTCAATAAATCCCATGATTCTTTGACTCCTTTCATTGTGTTGGCGCGGGCGGAATCCGCTTCGCGTATTCTGATATGTTACATTATACCCATTTATATACATTTTTTCAACACGTAATCGCGATATTACTTCTGTATTTTTTTTAGAACAGAGAGCGCCCATCTGCGGTAGGGCGCATAGCGAAGCGGCAGGTCCAGCCAGAGCGCCTTCTTCATGATACTCTTTTGATGCGAAAAGGCAGTAAAACTCTCTTTTCCGTGATAACTGCCCATTCCGCTGTTTCCAACGCCGCCAAACGGCATATAGGGCGTTGCCAGGTGAACGACCGTATCGTTGATGCATCCGCCGCCATAGGAGGTATGCGACAGAATATAGCTTTCATTCTCCTTGCTCTTTGTGAACAGATAGAGCGCAAGCGGCTTTTCTCGCTTTGTCACAAAGCCTGCTGCCTCCTGGATGGTGTCAAAGGTGAGCACCGGGAACAGCGGTCCGAAAATCTCCTCCTGCATGACAGGGCTTTCACCATGCACAAGATCGACGATAGTCGGCTCGATTTTAAGAGACTCCGCCGCCGTCTTTCCGCCTGCCAGTACCTCGCAGCCTTCCATCAGACGGACGAGGCGCGCAAAATGCTTCTCATTGATGATCTTCGGGTAATTCTTATTCTGCAGCGGTTCCTTTCCGAACTGCCTGCGGATTTCCCTGCGCATCGCCTCCACAAGCCGATCCTTCACATTGCTCTGCACCAGCAGATAGTCGGGAGCGACGCAGGTCTGTCCGGCGTTTAAAAATTTCCCCCAGACGATACGTCGGGCGGCAAGTTTCAGATCCGCCGTCTCATCCACGATACAGGGACTCTTTCCGCCAAGCTCCAGCGTCACCGGCGTCAGGTGTTTTGCCGCCGATTCCATCACAAGCTTTCCGACGTTCACACCGCCGGTGAAAAAGATGTAGTCGAAGCGCTGTTCAAGAAGCGCCGCGTTCTCCTCTCTCCCGCCCTCCACGACCGTCACCAGCCAGTCCGGGTACAGCTCGCGCACCATGCGGGCGATCAGCGCGGACGTGTGCGGCGCATAGGCGGACGGCTTGATCACTGCGCAGTTTCCGGCAGCAAGCGCGCCGACAAGCGGAGCCAGGGAAAGCTGGAACGGATAATTCCAGGGCGCCATAATAAGAACGACGCCGTAAGGCTCGCTGATGCGGAAGCACTTTGACGGGAACTGCGTGATCGGCGTTCGCACCGCCTGCGGCTTCATCCACTTCTGCAGATGCTTTAGCATATAATGCACCTCATCAAGCACAATGCCGATCTCCGTCGCATAGCACTCAAACGGCGCTTTATTTAAATCCGCATAGAGCGCGTCATAAATGTCCTGCTCATGCGCGTGGATCCAGGCGGGCAGCTTCTTTAGCTGCTCTGCGCGGAAGTCATAGCTTCTGGTAACGCCTTTCCGGAAATTGGCGCGCTGCCTGCAGACTGCTTCTTCTATTAAGGTACTCATTGCTCTTCCTCCATAATCTGACGATAAAGTGCGCGGAAATCCTTACGCCCAAAAATAACCGGAACAGGATACAGCGGATTTGCCTCCTGCGACGCCCAAACCGCAAGCACCGGAATATCCTTCTGGCGGATACCGCCGATCTTCTCCGGGATGTTCATTTTCCGGTTCAGCCCACGGACTGCCGCAATAAAAAGCTTCGCGTTTTCCTCCTCCGTGTTTTCCTCCAGGGCGATGCCCGCCACCTCGGAGAGCTCTGCGAGCTTCTTATAGACAACGTTCCCATAATAATCCAGAACATACGGCAGGATCACCGCGTTCGCCAGCCCGTGCGGCACGCGGTAAGCGCCTCCGAGCGCGTGCGCCATCGCGTGTACGTTGCCGACATACGCCCGTGTGAACGCCGCGCCTGCCTGGAAGGACGCCTCCTGCATAAAGCCGCGCGCCTCCATATCGTCGCCGTTTTCATAAGCGCGGTAAAGATAATCGAACACCAGGCGCACCGCGCACTTTGCCTGTTCGATGGTTTTCTTCGTGTTGCTGTTTCCGATATACGCCTCCACAGCGTGCGTCAGCACGTCCATACCGGTGGTTGCCGTGATCATTCTGGGCAGCTTTCGCGTCAGCTCCGGATTAAGCACCGCGTAATCCGGAATCAGCGGAAAATCGTTGATCGGGTATTTGTGCCGTGTTTTTTCATCCGTGATGACCGCCGCCAGCGTCGTCTCGCTGCCGGTACCCGCCGTCGTCGGGATCGCGTAGAGGGGCGGCGTCTTTTTATGTATCTTCAGGATGCCCTTCATCTTCTGCACCGGCTGGCGCGGCTTGACTGCCCGCGCGCCGACCACCTTTGCACAGTCCATCGCCGAGCCGCCGCCGATCGCCACGATCGCCTCGCACTGCGCTTCTTTATATAAAGCAAGCGCCTCCTCGATGTTGGCGATCGTCGGATTCGGGATCGTATCCTCGTACAGCGCATACGACACCTCGTACATCTCCAGCACATCTGTCAACTCCAGATGCAGCCCGATCTGCGCAAGTCCCTTATCCGTCACCACCAGCACACAGTGATAATCCTCTTCCTTCAGCTTTTGGGCAAGACGCACCAGCGCGTCCTCTCCCTCAATAATCTCCGGCGTCCGCCACGGCATCACATACATGCCGTATTTCATAACCTTCTGAAAAATACGGCAGCCGCCCTTTACACAAATATTCATTTTTTCTTTCTCCTCTTTTCTTTGCCGGTCAGAACTGCAAATTATCCGGCACAGCCTGATTTTACCATTGAAGAGATGAAATGACAAGATTGAGTTACATTCGATTCTTTACATCGGAGGCCTGCTGATGTATAATTCGAAACAGAAAATAAGAACAGGAAAAGAAATGTATGGGTACACTGATTAATGTAGCGGCCGTCATACTGGGCGGCGTCCTCGGCAGATTCATAAACGCCGGGGTGATTAAAAAATATGAAGCGTCTCTGATGCATGCACTCGGACTTTGCACATTGTTTATCGGTATCAGCGGCGTTCTCTCGGAAATGCTGGTGTATGAAAACGGCGCTTTTTCGATCACCGGAACGATGCTGATTATTTTTTCACTGGTGCCGGGCACACTGATCGGAGAGCTGCTGCGGATCGAGGAGCGCCTCACTGTTCTTGGCGAGCGCATCAAAAAAGCGGTCGGTGCCTCTAAGGATGCGCGTTTTGTGGAAAGCTTTATGGCAAATATGCTGGTGATCTGCATCGGCGCTATGGCAATTATCGGTTCGCTGCAGGACGGTCTGACAGGCGATTTTTCCATGCTCGCCGCAAAAGCAGCGCTCGATTGCGTGATCACACTGATTTTTGCCTCCACGATGGGGATCGGCGCGGCGTTCGCCGCCATCCCGCTGGGCATTTACCAGGGAAGCATCACGCTGCTTGCGCACGTCATCCAGCCGTTTCTGTCGGATGCGCTCATCGGCGATCTATCCATGATGGGCTCGGTGCTGATTACCGGCGTAGGTATTAATCTGCTCTGGAACAAGGGCATCCGGCTGGCAAATATGCTGCCCGCCATTCTCGGTCCCGTGATCTATCATCTTGTAATTCTGCCGCTGCTGTGAAAAGAAGAAAGGGGTCTGTAATGATCGTTACCGCTTTGATCGCGGAATATAATCCGTTTCATAATGGACATGCGTATCATATCCGGGAAGCCCGGCGTCTGACAGGCGCCGACTTCCTGCTTGTTTTAATGAGCGGGGATTTTGTGCAGCGCGGAGAGCCCGCGGTGATCGGCAAATCCGCGCGCGCCGAGATGGCGATCCGCTGCGGAGCCGACCTGGTGCTGGAGCTGCCTGCCTGCTATGCCTGCGGAAGCGCCGAATATTTTGCCGGAGGCGCCGTCGCTCTTTTAAACGCGCTCGGCTGTGTAGATTATCTCTGCTTTGGAAGTGAATGCGGAAATCTTGATATTTTGCAGACGGCCGCCCAAATACTTTCCGCAGAGCCGGATGCTTTCCGGCAAAAGCTGCAGACGCTTCTGCGGCAGGGTCTTTCCTTTCCGAACGCGCGCCAGGAAGCGCTTGGGTGGTATCTGGAGCAGAAAAATGCGGGCAAAGCCCCCGCACCCCTTCTTTCCCAGCCCAACAATATTCTTGCAGTCGAATACTTAAAGGCGCTCATTAAATCGGGCAGTGTAATAAAGCCCGTCACGATTCAGCGCGCGGGCAGCGGCTATCATGATACAGATATCGGTAATTTTTGCTCCGCCACAGCGCTGCGCAGGGCATTCGCGGATGAGCTATCCGACAGCGTTTTCCCGCCACAGCTTGCCGCTTCGGTTCCAAAAGACGTATACGATATCCTCTCCGCCAACTGGCAGCGCACCTTTCCGGTTTTCGCGGACGATTTTTCGGCTATGCTGCATTACCGCCTGCTGACAGCGCCAGGCTGGGAATCCCTTGCCTCCTGCTTTGACACCCCGGAAACGCTCGCACGTCGGATTTTCCAGATGCGCTACGCATTTACAGACTTTTCTTCCTTTGTGAAGCTTATCAAAACGCGTAATCTCACAGAAGCCATGGTGCGCCGCGCGCTCCTGCATATTCTGCTTTGTCTGCCGCAGCCACAAAAGACAGATCCGGAGCGCTTCCCCGTTTACTATGCACGCATCCTCGGACTTCGCCGGTCCTCCGGTGCGCTTTTGGGACAAATAAAAAAAAGCGGACAAATTCCGCTTCTCTCAAAGCTCGCTGATGCAGGCAGCGTAATCTCCCGGTTTTATCACGATTGCGGCGATGCCGCAGAGCGTGCCCGGCAGATGCTCACGCTGGACATACGCTCCTGCGAAATTTATGGAGCAGCCTGCACCGCAAAATTCGGCTGCCCCACTCCAAGCGAATATACGCGACAGATTTTTACTATGGACCCTCCGAAACGCTGAAAGCGCGGAGCACTCCTGTATCCCTAATTTTTGAAGCTGTGGATCGGCGCCGGGATTCTGCCGCCGCGATTTACAAATTTTTCGCAGGAGAACTGATTTACCGGCATGATCGGCGCGTAGCCGAGAAGTCCGCCGAATTCTACCGTTTCGCCGACGCCCTTTCCGATTACCGGGATCACGCGGACTGCCGTGGTTTTCTGATTTACCATGCCGATCGCCATCTCATCCGCAATGATACCGGAGAGCGTCGTCGCCGGGGTATCGCCCGGAACCGCGATCATATCAAGACCTACCGAGCAGACGCAGGTCATCGCCTCAAGCTTCTCCAAAGAGAGCGCGCCTGCCGTCACCGCGTCGATCATTCCCTGGTCCTCACTCACCGGGATAAACGCGCCGCTTAAACCGCCCACGTAGGAGGACGCCATCACGCCTCCCTTTTTCACCTGGTCGTTCAAAAGAGCCAGCGCCGCCGTTGTTCCGGGAGCGCCCGCGTATTCCAGACCGATCTCGCAGAGAATATCCGCCACACTGTCTCCCACCGCCGGAGTCGGCGCAAGCGACAGGTCAATGATGCCAAACGGAATGTTCATTCTTCTGGAAGCCTCCTGCGCCACAAGCTGTCCCACACGCGTCACCTTAAACGCCGTCTTTTTGATCGTCTCGCACAGCTCCTCGAAATTCTTTCCGCGCACTTTTTCCAGCGCACGCTTTACCACGCCCGGTCCGCTGACGCCGACATTGATGACCGCGTCGCCCTCCGTCACGCCATGGAAAGCACCTGCCATGAACGGGTTATCATCCGGCGCATTGCAAAAAACAACAAGCTTTGCGCAGCCAAGAGAATCCTGTTCCTTTGTGCGCTCCGCCGTCTCCAGGAT
Organism: Marvinbryantia sp.; assembly: GCF_047017445.1. Classification (NCBI taxonomy): domain Bacteria; kingdom Bacillati; phylum Bacillota; class Clostridia; order Lachnospirales; family Lachnospiraceae; genus Marvinbryantia; species Marvinbryantia sp. The sequence goes on from NZ_JBKXTT010000015.1 coordinate 77,877, forward strand.
CACATCGCCAAGCAGACGCACCGCGTCCATGTCAATGCCGCATTTTGTGGAACCGACATTCACCGAGCTGCACACACGCTCCGTAGAAGCAAGCGCCTGCGGGATCGAACGGATCAGCAGTTCGTCACTTTTTGTCATGCCCTTGCTCACCAGCGCGGAGTAACCGCCGATAAAATTGACGCCAACCTCCTTCGCCGCTCTGTCCAGCGTTTCCGCCAGCGTCACATAATCCTCCGGCGTCCGGCACGCCCCGGCACCCACCAGTGCGATCGGCGTAACGGAAATACGCTTATTGACGATCGGGATCCCGTATTCCCGCTCGATCTCCTCACCGGTCGCCACCAGATTTCTGGCAAGTGTCGTGATCTTCTCGTATATTTTCCGATTCAGCTTCTCCAGATCGGAATCCACACAATCCAGAAGGCTGATACCAAGCGTGATCGTGCGGACGTCCAGGTTTTCCTGCTGGATCATCTTATTTGTCTCGTTAACCTCAAAAATATTGATCATACTGTTACTGTCCTTTCTCTGCGTTTTATTGCCATGCTCATCGAGATTCATATGCGATGCATCTTGTTGAAAATATCCTCATGCTGGCAGTTGATGACAACGCCGATGACCTCGCCGAGCACCTTCAGCTCCGTGGAAAGCTCGCCGAATTCCTTTGTGGAAGCGGAGGCATCCGTTACCATCATCATGTTGAAGAAGCCATCCACAATGGTCTGGGAGATGTCGAGAATATTTACGTTGTTTTCCGCGAGGAAGGTGCAGACCTTCGCAATGATTCCCACGGTATCCTTTCCTACTACAGTAATGATTGTCTTTTTCATGTTGCGTTCTCCTTTCGATTTAAAGGGATGTCCGGTGCCGCCTTTGGCACCGGATGAGTCCCCGGATTTTTAATCAGATATATACCGGCTCCGACGCTTCGCTGCGCCGCGCCACCTGTATCTTAAAATCGTTCGCGCGATACGGATTATCGCCAAGCGTTACCTCCGTGCATACCGTCTCGTAGGCAAGCGCCTCGTAATTATTTTCCTTGCTCAGATGTCCGAGAAACACGCTTTTCAGATTGTCGTGCAGGATCCGGCAGAGCAACCGTCCGGCGTTCTCATTCGAGAGATGTCCATGATTGCTCAGGATACGCTGCTTTAAATAGTATGGGTAAACGCCCGCCTGCAGCATACGCACGTCGTGATTCGCCTCCAGAAGCACCGCGTCCAGCCCCTGCAGATGATCGACAATGTAATCGTTGTACACCCCAAGGTCCGTGACAACTGCCGCCGATTTTTCCCCGGAATTTACCCGGTAAGCCACCGGATCCGCCGCGTCGTGCGAGATGCGAAACGGGACGATCTCCATGTCGCCGACCTGAAATATCTCATCCGGGCTGATCTCCCGGTAAAGCCCCTCGTCAATTTTCCCAAGCGAGGAACAGTTTTTTATTGCTTCCAGCGTGCCCTTCGTCCCGTAAATCGGGATGCCGGCCTTGCGCGCCGCCACACCTACGCCGCGGATATGATCGGAATGCTCGTGCGTAACCAGAATCCCGTCGATATCCTTCAGTGTCCGGTCTATGGTATGTAAGCCCGTCTCCGCCTGCTTTGCGCTGATACCGATATCCACAAGCAGACTTGTCTGCTCCGTCCCGATAAAAATGCAGTTTCCGCTGCTTCCGCTTGCAATGCTACACAAATTCATGTTCTTTCAATCCTTTATCTATCTGTTCATAAGTATTTTCCAGGAAATCGCTGCTGTTGTCAACGGTAAACTGACAGGCAGCGCGAAACTGCTCTTCGGATTTCTGATTTTTTAAAATCTGCGCGGTCTTTTCCGCCGTATAGCCGCGCGATGATGCCAGACGCTGCGCGCGCACCGCGTCATTCACAAAAATATACCAGATTTCATCGCAGATTGTCTCGTAATGATCGTCAAGGAGCAGCGCCGCCTCCAGCACCAGAAACGGCGCGCTGCCCTCCGCCTGCTTTTTTGCGATCCAGCCTTTTACATACTCCTTCACCTGCGGATGTACGATCCCATTGAGCCGCTTTACCTGCTCTTCGCTGACAAATGCTTTCTGATAAAGCTTTCTGCGGTCGATCGTTCCGTCCGGCGCCAGAATATTTCTGCCGAAAGCAGCGACGATCTTGTCATAGCACCGCTCCCCCGGCTCCATCAGTCTGTGCGCTGCCTCGTCGAGCTGCAGCACCTCTGCGTGATATTTTTCTTTTAAATAAGCGAGCACCGTGCTCTTCCCGGCGCCGACGCCGCCGGTGATGCCCAGAACTTTAATGCGCCTCATACCAATTATTCCCCGTATTCATATCTACCTCCATGGCGACGCTCAGATTCACCGCGTTTACCATTTCCTCCGCCAGAAGCTTTTTCACGTCCTCCACCTCGGACGGCTCCGCTTCGATCAGAAGCTCGTCGTGGATCTGCAGGATCAGCCGCGCTTTGCGTTTTTCCGCCCGCAGACGCTCGTTTACCCGGATCATGGCGATCTTGATAATATCCGCCGCCGTTCCCTGGATCGGCGAGTTCATCGCCACGCGCTCGCCAAATGAGCGCTGCATAAAGTTTCCGGAATTTAGTTCCGGCACCGGACGTCTGCGGTGAAACAGCGTCGTCACATAGCCCTTTTCCTTCGCGTCCTTCACTGATTTATCAAGAAATTCCTTCACCTTCGGATAGGTCTGGAAATATTTTTCAATATATTCGCCGGCTTCCTTCACGCTGATGTGCAGATCCTCGCTCAGTCCAAAGGCGCTGATCCCATAGACGATGCCAAAATTTACCGCCTTTGCGTTCCGGCGCTGCAGGGACGTCACCTCATCATACGGAATGTGAAATACCTGCGATGCCGTCAGCCGGTGGATATCCGCATGGTCGCGGAACGCGTTGATCAGCGTCTCGTCACCCGCCATCGCCGCAAGCACGCGCAGCTCGATCTGTGAATAATCGGCGTCGATCAAAACACCGCCCTCGCGCGCGATAAACACCTTGCGAAGGAGCCGCCCAAGCTCCGTGCGCACCGGAATATTCTGCAGATTAGGATCGGTGCTGCTGATGCGACCGGTCGCCGTGATCGTCTGGTTGAAGGTTCCATGGATCCTGCCATCCTCCGCTATAAAGTTTGCCAGTCCGTCCGCATAGGTCGATTTTAATTTCGCAAGCTGCCGGTATTCCAGAATCTTCGCTACGATCGGGTGATTGGGCGCCAGCTTCTCCAGCACGTCCGCCGCCGTGGAAAATCCGCTCTTGGTTTTCTTTCCTCCCGGGAGCTTTAATTTTTCAAACAAAATGACGCCGAGCTGCTTCGGGGAATTGATGTTAAATTCCTCCCCGGCGTCCGCATAGATCTCTTTTTCCAGCTCCACGATGCGCACATAAAGCTCCTCGCCGTATGCCTTTAACTCCTGTGCGTTTACGCGGATGCCCACCTCCTGCATATCATAGAGTGTGTAGACAAGCGGCATCTCCATATCCCAGAAAAGCCTTATCATATCAAATTCCTGCAGCTTTTCCAAAATGACCGGCGTCGCCGTCAGCGCCGTGTAAGCAAGATAGCAGGCGTACTCCGCCGCTTCCTTTGGCTGCTCCGCCACCGCCTTTGCAAGCGGCGCTTTGCCGAACAGCTCCGCCCTTCCCTTCATCATCAGCGAAGCGTAGTCCTTCGCAATGTCCTCACAGGGATACTGCCCCTTGAGAGGATTTAAAAGGTACGCCCCGATCGCAGCATCGGCAATCTGCGCGCGGCTTCCTATGCTGCTCCGCAAAAACGCAAGCTGCTCCTTCAGGTCGATCGTATATGCCGGGCGGTTATTTTGCAGAAGCCCTGCACATTTCTCCGTGAGATAGCCCTCTGTCAGAAAGCCCTCCTTCCGGATAAAATAAATATGCTCCGCATCAAGCGCCAGTGCCAGTCCGAACAGCTCTCTCCTCTCCGCCAGCAGCGAAAAACCGATACCGTCCGTCTCCTGCGCACGCGCAAAAACATCCTCCGCCTCAGAAAGCTCCGTCACCGTGAAAAAGAAATCGCTGACCGGATTTGCCGGAGCGTCGCAGGAAAAACGCGGCAGGATATTGCGGAATTCCAGCTTTTTGCAAAGCTCAAACGCCTCCTGCGTAAACAGATTTTCCAGCTTTGCCTGCTCCATATCGAGCGTAAAGGGGCTCTCCGTGTTGATTTTTGCCAGCTTTTTGCTGAGCTGCGCCAGATCGTAGTGATCGCGCAGGGATTCCCGCGCCTTGTTCGGCTTGATTTCCTCCACATGCTCGTAGGCGTTTTCAATGGAACCATACTCGGCAATGATCTTGCCGGCCGTTTTCTCGCCCACGCCCGGAATGCCCGGGATATTGTCGGAGGCATCGCCCATCAGCGCCTTCAGATCGACGATCTGCGGCGGCGTCACCATGTATTTTTCCACGACCTCCGCCGTGTTGTAATCCTCTATCTCCGTCTTGCCTTTCTTTGTCTTTGGAATGCGCACCTTAATGCGGTCGGTGGCGAGCTGCAGAAGATCGCGGTCGCCCGAGATGATCGAAACCGTCAGTCCGTCGCTCTCCGCTCTTTTCGCCGCCGTTCCTAAAAGGTCATCCGCCTCATAGCCCTCCAGCATCATCAGCGGCACGCCCATCGCCGTCAGCATCTCCTTCATCACCGGAACCTGCTGCCGCAGTTCTTCCTGCATCGGCTTGCGCGTTCCCTTGTACGCATCGTACATTTTATGCCGGAAGGTCGGCGCGTGAAGGTCAAAAGCGACCGCAAAATAATCCGGCTGCTCCTCGTCCAGGATCTTAAACATAATATTCAGAAAACCGTACACCGCGTTCGTGTGCAGTCCCTGCGAGTTTGTCAGATCCGGCACCCCGAAATACGCCCGGTTTAAAATACTGTGTCCATCTATCAAAACTAATTTTCCCTGCATAATACTCCTTTACTCTGTCAATATCTCTGACAGCGGAACCGCTGCCTCCGTCTCCGGCGTCGTCACGACCGGCTGCCGTTTGCGGTTCGTCTCACGCTCCGTCGTCTCTGTCGGCTGCGTCGAGCTCTCCTCCTCGGTCTCCGGTATCCAGGTGATCGGTTCCGTCTCCGCGCTGAACAGATTATAAAGCGTTGTGTATTCAAAGGAACCTGTGAGCAGCGTCTGCGCGCCCGTGAGCAGAAGGATACCCGCCACAATACCGATCAGCGTCATCAGCAGCCGCCGGTAAAACCGCATGATATTGTGCTTTTTTACGCGATCCTCCGCCTGCTTCAGATTCTTCTCCAGCAGCTCCTTGATATTGTAGGTATCGCTTTCCTCCTTATCGAGCTGCGTCAGCGCATAATAAATCGTGAAATAGACCTCCAGCTCCTCGCTGCAAGCCTTGCACCCGCGGACATGCTCAATAAATTCTTCCGTCTCGCGGTCATTTAACTGCCGCTCTATATAGGGCGTGATTTTCTGCTGCGCTGTTTTACAATCCATGTCGGCTCCTTTTCTTCGGTATTAGCATACCACAATCTTCCTTCAATGGAAAGGGTGACATTTTAAATCTTGTGCGTCTGCCACTTATTTCCGAGGAATCGCGTGACAAACATGATAACGCGGAACACCCAGTCAAGCACCATCGCGATCCACACGCCGATCGCGCCCATTCCCATCTGATAGCCGAGAATATAGCTGAACAGGATGCGGAACGCACACATGGAGAAAATAGAAACCACCATGGTATATTTCACGTCGTTCGCCGCACGCAGCGCATTTGGGAGCACAAACGAAAGCGGCCACAGAACGAGCGCACAAAGGTTATGGATATAGATCAGCGTTTTCGCAAGAGCGCGCGCCTCATCCGTCACCCTGTAAATACTGAGGATCCACGGCTGCAGGATCAGCAGGCAGATGATCAGCACCGCCATGATCGCATACGTGATTTTCAGCAGCTTGACCGTATATTTTTTTGCCTGCTCAAAATCCCCGGCTCCGACGCACTGCCCGACCACCGTGATCATCGCAAGGCTCACCGCCTGTCCCGGCAGGATGCCCATGGCATCCAGATTGTTTGCGATCGCGTTCGCCGTGATCTGCACGGTTCCAAAATAAGTAATGATACTGACCACAAGCACGCGCCCAAGCTGGAACAGACTGTTTTCCAGACTGCTCGGAATACCGATATAAAGAATCTTTTTGATAAGATTTCCCTGCGGCTTCCAGCCGTGCGGCAGAAGATGCAGCTCCTTTTGCTGATTCAGAAGCAGCGCCGTGATGATCACGCAGGCGAGCATACGGGAAATCAGCGACGCGATCGCCGCCCCGGCAGCGCCCATGCCGCAGCCAAAGATCAAAATGGCGTTTCCGACAATATTCACCGCGTTCATGAGCATGGAGATCAGCATGGTGATCTTCGAGTTGCCCATGGAACGGAAGATAGCCGCCCCGCTGTTGTAAATTGCCAGAAACGGATAGGAAAGCGCCGACAGGATCAGATAGATCAGCGCATTCTCCATAACGTCCGGCTCAATACTGCCAAATAAAATATGCAGAATACTGCTGCGGAAAAGTAAGGTCAGCGCCATGATCAAAAGCGACGCCGTACCGCTTACGATATAAAGCTGGTTTACCGACTGACAGGCAAGATCTTTTCGCTGCTTTCCGATATACTGCGATGTCACCACCGCCCCGCCGGTGGCAAGCGCCGCAAATATATTGATCAGAAGCACATTGATCATATCCACCAGGGATACCCCGGAAACGGCGGCGTCTCCCACCTGCGATACCATCATTGTGTCTGCCATGCCGACAGTGATCGCAAGAAGCTGCTCCATCACCAGCGGAAAAATCAGTTTTTTCAGTTGTGCATTTGTAAACATTTCTCTCTCCCCGAAGTACAAAAAGTAATCAACGAAACCGAACCTATCATACCATTCTCAATTGCATATTTCAATATTTCAGCCGGAAATTCTTATGAGGTGCCCGGATATCTTTTGCTGCTTATTTTTTAATAGACTTTTTTTCGTCCCGGTATTATCATAAAAGAAAAAAGGAGCTTCCACATGAATGCAGAGCTTTTAGCAAGCCTTCGGACCATCACAGACGAGGAAAAAGCCCTCCTGCAGGGAAATACCTCCATACAGAAGGGCATTTATACCTCAAAAAAAGATTTCGTGATAGACAATGAACGGCTTCTTGCCAAGGGACGTCTGATCGAGATCCGCCCGCACACGCGCTTCGCTCATTTTCCAAAACACCGCCATAACTACGTGGAGATGGTGTATATGTGCGCCGGTTCCACTACGCATATTATCAATGACACCGACCGTATCGTCCTTGAGGCCGGCGACCTGCTTTTTCTCAGTCAGTCTGCCACCCAGGAGATCCTGCCCGCAGGTGAGGACGATATTGCCGTGAATTTTATTATCCTGCCGGAATTTTTTGACCGCCCGCTCTCCATGATCGAGCGGGACAATGTGCTGCGCGATTTTCTGATCTCCACCCTTTCCGGCAGCGGATCCCGCATCACCTATCTGCAATTTCGTGCAAAAGACATCCTGCCCATCCAGAACCTCATTGAAAATATGCTCTGAACGCTGATCAACAAAAAATCCAACACCAACACGATCAATCAGGTGACCATGGGACTCATTTTCATGAACCTTTCCGTTTTTGCGGATTCCATACTGCAAAACAGCGCGGGAAATTATGAACAGGATATGATTTTCCGTATTCTCAAGTATATTGAAACGCATTATAAAAGCGGGACGCTCTCCGACATCTCCGCCGAATTGAAGCTTCCGCCCTATTATGTCAGCCGTCTGCTGAAAAAATATACCGGCCACACGTTCAAGGAGCTCCTGCAGCAGCAGAAGCTTCAGCAGGCATCCTATCTGCTCTCCCACACCACACTCTCCGCAAATGCCGTCATGGAAGCGATCGGCTACAGCAACAGCAGCTTTTTTTACCGCGCCTTCCGGGAACGATTCGGAGTATCGCCGAAAGAATATCGTTCTCTTGAACCCTTCGTTTAAGGAAGGACGCTGTCAGCATAAAATAAAGCCTTAAACCTCCTCGCTTTCCTGGAGTTTTAAGGCTTTGTTGTACTGCCGGCAATGGGACTTGAACCCATACGTGGTTGCCCACAACAGATTTTGAGTCTGCCTCGTCTGCCATTCCGACACGCCGGCAAATGCTTTCCGATCTTATCGACCGAAAAACATTCTATCATACCTGCCAGTGTTTTGCAAGCAAAATTTTACACTTACGCTTTTTCCAGCGCCTGCGCAAGGTCCGCCAGCAGATCGTCCACATTTTCAATGCCGACGGAGAGACGGATCATTCCCGGCGATACGCCGGCTTCTTTCAGCTGCTGATCGTTCATCTGACGGTGCGTGTGGCTTGCCGGATGGAGTACGCCGGTGCGCGCATCCGCCACGTGAGTGACGATCGCCGCCAGCTTCAGACTATCCATAAAACGCACTGCCGCTTCTCTTCCGCCCGTCAGCTCAAAGGAAATCACACCGCAGGTACCGTTCGGCATATATTTCTGCGCAAGCGCATAATACTTGTCGGTCGGCAGACCGGCGTAGTTGACGTGACTTACCTTCTCGTGATTATTCAGATATTCCGCGATCCTTCCCGCATTGTAGCAGTGACGCTCCACGCGCAGCGCCAGCGTCTCCAGACCAACGTTCAGAAGGAAGCAGTTCATCGGGGAAGGCACCGCTCCAAGATCGCGCATAAGCTGCACGGTCGCCTTTGTAATATACGCCGCCTTTCCAAATTTCTTTGTATATACAATGCCATGATAGGATTCATCCGGCTCAGTCAGACCATGAAATTTGCTGCCGTAAGCATCCCAGTCAAAATTGCCGCTGTCTACGATCGCACCGCCGATCTGCATCGCATGTCCGTCCATATATTTCGTGGTAGAGTGCACGACAATATCCGCGCCCCACTCAAACGGACGGCAATTGATCGGTGTGGCAAAAGTGTTGTCCACGATCAGCGGAACCTGGTGCGCATGTGCGATCCCCGCAAACTTTTCGATATCGAGCACGACCAGCGCCGGATTCGCGATCGTCTCCGCAAACATCACCTTGGTGTTTGGTCGGAACGCCGCCGCGATCGTCTCCTCATCTGCGTCCGCATCCACAAAGGTGCATTCAATCCCCAGCTTCTTTAAGGTGACATGAAACAGATTATAGGTGCCCCCGTAGATGGTTGCGGATGCCACGATATGATCTCCCGCCTCGCAGATATTCAGCACGGCGTAAAAATTCGCCGCCTGCCCGGAGCTGGTGAGCACCGCCGCAACGCCGCCCTCCAGATCGGCGATCTTTGCCGCCACCATATCGCTGGTCGGGTTCTGCACGCGCGAGTAGAAATAGCCGTCTTCCTCCAGATCGAACAGCCTTCCCATCTGCTCTGTCGATTCATATTTAAAGGTCGTGCTCTGGATGATCGGCATAATCCGCGGTTCCCCGTTCTTCGGCTTCCAGCCCGACTGAATGCATTTTGTTTCCTGTCTGTATTGATTTTCCATACCGTTCCTCTTTTCTTTTTTATTTCCGCGAGCAACAAGCCACGTGGACATGCTTGCATGTCCATTTGTCGGTGCTGTGTACCGGTGGCGCACGTTTAGCACCGACCGAAGTGAAGCGCAGACCTGTCGCGAAGCTTTAAGAAAACTATATCATATTTCCTGCAGAATTTGAAGAAAATGGATTGATTTTTTTCAAATTCCCGGATATACTCTAGTTGTTTTGGATATTGCACAAAAACATGCTTTTTACAAGCAGCCTGGAGGAAAATCGGATATGGATAAACGAATGAGAAAACGAATTTTAATGACCGTTCTCGGCATCTTTGCGGGCGGTGTCAGCGTCGGCTTTTTTAAGACGGCGGCATTTGGCGTCGATCCCTTTCAGACGCTGATGAGCGGCCTGGATAAGCTGATCCCGATTCATTTCGGAACGCTCTATGTACTGACAAACGCAGTTCTGCTGCTGTTTGCTTTCTTTACAGACCGTCACTACATCAATCTTGGCACCTTTATCAATCTGTTTCTGCTTGGGTATGTGGTGGAATTTTCGCATAATCTGCTGCTTAGATTCTTTCCGGAACCGGCGCTGCCGCTGCGCCTGCTGTTTATGCTGATCGCGATCTTCATGCTCTGCATCAGCTCATCCTTTTATTTCACAGCAGACCTCGGCGTCTCCACCTACGATGCGATCGCGCTGGTGCTGGCAAACAAATGGCATGTTGCTCCGTTTAAATACTGCCGGATCGCCACCGACCTTGCCTGTGTCCTTCTCGGCTGCACGCTTTACCTGCTTGCGGGCGGAAAGTTCTCCATGCTTCCCACGATTGCCGGATTCGGCACCATTATCACCGCATTTTTTATGGGACCGCTCATTGATTACTTCAATATCCATCTTGCAAAACCGTTTCTCGAAAAAGAATAGTTTTAAAAAACGCATCCGGAGCTGTTGTTCCAGATGCGTTTTTATCATAAATTAAATTTTAGCTGATAAAAAGTTTTTTCCGGCAAATACGCTTTAATTCACCGCTTTGCCTCTGCAGATCACCTTCACAAGATTCATCTCTTTATCAAGCAATACAGCATCCGCCGATTTGCCCGCGGTGATGCTTCCGCATTCCCCGTAAAATCCCAGCGCCTTCGCCGGTGTAGCCGTACATGCCCTTACCGCGTCTGCAAGCGGAATATTCATCTCTTTTACAGCAACGCGCAGGCAGTCCAGCAGATTCGACGCGGATCCGGCGATCGTGCCGTCCTTTAAGGTCGCAAGTCTTCCGACTACCTTTACCGGCTGTCCGCCGAGCGCATAGTCTCCGTTTTCCATGCCGGTCGCCATCATACTGTCGCTGATCATGCAGATGCGGTCCGCGCCGAACATTGCAAACGCCGCGCGCACCACGGACGGATGCACATGGATGCCGTCGCAGATCAGCTCCACAGAAACCTCCTTCGCATCGAAGGCTGCGCCGATCACGCCGGGAGCGCGGTGTGTAAACGGCGGCATCGCGTTAAACAGATGCGTCACATGGTCTGCACCGGCCGCAAACGCTGCCGCTGCCGTGTCGTAATCCGCCGTGGTATGCGCAACCGAAGCGTGCGTCTGCTTTGTCACTTCTTTAATAAAAGCGAAATCGGTATCCTCCTCCGGAGCAACCGCCACCTGCCGGATCAGCCCGCCGGAGAGCTTCTGCATCTTCTCAAAGAAACGCATATCCGGGCGATGGATATAGCTTCCGTTCTGCGCACCCTTCTTTGCAGAGGAAACAAACGGTCCCTCCATTGTAATGCCGCGGATCTTGCTTCCGCGATTGTTCTCATATTTTCCTGCGTTTTCAAAAATCTTGGCGAGCTGTCCCTCCGAGAGCGTCATCGTCGCCGGGGAAACCGAGGTGACGCCATGCTCCATCTCATACTGCATGATGGCGTCGAACGCCTCTATCGTCCCGTCGCAGAAATCATAACCCGCACATCCGTGAAAATGGATATCCACCAGCCCCGGGATGACATACATCCCTTCCGCGTCGATCACCTGCTCCGCACCGTTTTCCGGAAGCTCCGGCGCAATCTGACAGAAGCTTTCCGCATTGATTTCTATATCCGCTTTCGAAAAGGAGCCGTCCTCCCCATACACCAAACCATTTTTAATGATCATCGTCGTTCATCCTCCCATCCGGCTGCTGCCTGTCCTTCAGATACGGTCTGCAATTTTTGCAAATGCCGCCTCATCTCCCACAACCGTCACCTCCGGGTGAAGCTGGAGAATAGAAGCCGGAACCTGCGACGTGATCGGTCCGAAAAACGCTTTTTCCACAATGTCCGCCTTGTCCGTACCGCTCACAACCACCAGGATCTTTTTCGCAGACATAATCGTCTGGATTCCCATGGTGTACGCCTGCGTCGGCACCTCATCGCGGGAAGCGAAAAATCTGGAATTTGCGTCGATCGTGGACTGTGCAAGATTTACGCAGTGCGTACCCTTTGCAAAAACATCGTCCGGCTCGTTAAAACCAATGTGTCCGTTATGTCCCATGCCGAGAAGCTGCAGATCCACGCCGCCGGTGCTTTTCACCGTCTCATCGTACTGACGGCACGCCTCGTCCGCATCAGCGATCGTTCCGTCCGGCACATGGGTATTTGCCGGGTCTATGTTTACATGTGAAAAAAGATGGTCGTTCATGAAATAATAGTAGCTCTGGGGGTTATCGTGCTGCAGTCCTCTGTATTCATCAAGATTCACGCTGGTAACGCCGGAGAAATCCAGATCTCCCTTTCTGTACCACTCCACCAGGCACTTATATGCCCCAACCGGCGTGGAACCGGTGGCAAGTCCAAGCACGCACTCCGGTTTGTAAATCACCTGCGCACTGATAACATTTGCCGCTTTCCGGCTCATGTCGTCGTAGTCTCTCGCTTTCACAAATCTCATAATCCTTATCCTCCTTAAAATATTTATAATTTCTGAGGCAAAAAGCACCTCATAAAGCCCACATTTTCCGCATTCCTTTATTCAAAAAATCCCGTAAGACGGTTTTTGCTGTCCGCAAGATGGTTGTACATCAGCATACGATATCCATCAAGCAGCGAAGAAACAAGCGCTTCGCCGTCATCATAGCGATGCCGCACGCCGTCCTCCGTCATGATCATATTCGCTGTGATGACCGGTATCTCCGTCTGCAGCTCTTTTAAATACTCCTGATAGCCAGTCAGCGGAACGCCCGCCTTCTCAAGCAGCTCTCCGCCCAGATAGTTGAGGCTTACATCTCCACCTGCCGTATTTTCACCGAGGTCGAAATTTGCCCACATAATATAGGGGACAATATAATTGTCAAAATACACCTCATCCGAACCTTCGCGCTCCAGCCCGAGCAGACGCAGGATCGTATTCGTTATATAGTCGGACGGCTGATGGTCCCCAAACATGAGAATGATCGTGTCCTCCTCCTGCTCCGCAAAATAATTTACCAGCATCTCAAACGCGCGGTCGCTCTCCAGCATCAGCGTGAGATATTTCTCCGCCGCGCGCACACTGGTCGTCTTATTTTCCAGGTCGGTCAGATGAACAGATTCCTCAAAGCCCTCCACGTCCCTGCTGTAGCCGCCGTGATTCTGCATGGTGACTTCAAAGACAAACATCCGATCCGTATCCTGCTTTTCCTCATACAGCTCAATAATTTTCGTAAACGCCGAGCTGTCGCTCACATAATTGCGGATCAGCAGCGGATTAGAAAAATCATCCTTAAACAGCATATTATCAAAGCCAAGCCGCGGATAGACATCGTCCCTGTCCCAGCCGGAGGCGTAATAGGGATGGATCGCCGTTGTCTGATAGCCGAGTCCGCCGAGGTAGCTTGCCAGCGACGGCATAGTACTCTTTAAATACTGCTGATACGGCACGCTGCCCGCCGGAAGAAATGCCATCGAGTCCCCGGTAAGAAATTCATATTCTGAATTTGCCGTATTGCCGCCCTTCACAGAAACATAGCAGTTTCCCTTAATTACATTGTCCTTCAGCGAGTGAATAAAGGGCATATAATCATAATCGGTGTCAAAATCGCCGAATACGGACAGGTCGGAAAACGCCTCGTTCATAATGACGATCACATTCGGGAGTGTATCCAGATCCTTCTCCACCGCTTCCTCTTCGCTTTTCTCACTATCGGACGCCGCCGCAGCCCCGCCGTAAGGCTCTGCGATCTCTTCCGCTATCTGCGGCGTGTAGCCCTCGGGCTTTTGCACCTTCATATATTTCAGATTTCCAAGGAAGCCTACCGTCAGCCCGTTGTTCCGGTAAAGCACATTCGGCGTAAACAGCGTGGTGTCAAGCTCAAACAGAGAAACGGCTGTATCTGTCCCAATCCCCTGCACCCATACAACCAGCGCAACGATAAGCGCCGCAGCCCCTGTCAGACGCACAGCAGGCTTTTTTACTGAAACTGACGTCCGGCTTCCAAGAAAAGATATCAGCAGAAAACCGAGCACCACCAGCACCAGCCTGCCAGTAATAGTATATTCGTAATTTCCCGCCACAGACGCCGCCGTAGAAAGCGAGTAAAGATCCCACGGGACGATCGGTGACGACCGGAAATCCACTACAAAGTAGTTGATAAGTCCAAACAGCATCGGAATCAGGGGAGCCACCGCATAGCCGATCGCCGTGCTGCCAAAGACAAAGCTGCAGATGCCGAACAACAGATAATAAAACAACAAATTTAACAAAAAGATGGGCACTGTCAGATCCCACGGCACATGCGTGTAGAATTCCAGACAGCACAGCGTCAGAGCGGGCAGCAGCACCAGAAGCAGCGCATTTGCCCACCCCACTTTTATTTTAAATCCAAGTATCTTCTTCATCTCATGCCTCACACAAAACTTTTCTCGCTCTATGAATGATGGACATGCTCATGCGAAAACAGATGATCCTGGCAATATTCATAGTTTCCGTCGCACTTCGAACAGAAACGGAATTCCAGATCGTCGCCGTCAAGCTCCGTCCTTCCGCACACCGCACATTTGTGGCGTGTGACCTGTCCGTTTTTCACTCTTGTAGGAGCCGTCGCCTTCTTAAAGTCATAGCGGCGCTTCTGCTCCTTCGGCGAGTAGCGCTTCAGATTGCGCGTGCCAAGGAAAAACAGGATAAAGTTCAGCAGCGACGCGATAATCACTACTCTGCCGGCCCAGCCGCTCTGGATAAAGTTGATCACGATAAAGAACCCGTAGATCAGCCCCAGCCACTTCATCTTGATAGGAATAAAGAAATACAGCAGCACCTGGGCGTCCGGGTAGGTGGCGGTAAACGCAAGCAAAATAGACATACTGATATAGTATGTGCTGAACGTGCCTCCGAAAACCGGAATGATCGAGGACGGATAGCTCACGCGCAGGATACCGTAAAGGATAAATGCGCCGATCACTGTAAAGATAATCCCGGAGAAAATGTAAAGGTTATAGCGAAAAGCTCCCCAGGTCTTCTCCAGCGTATTTCCTACCGAGTAGTAGAAATACAGCATGATGATCGTGAAAATATCAAGGCTTCCGGGCGGAACCAGAATCCATGATACCAGTCTCCAGATCTGCCCGCGCAGGATATAGGCAGGCTCAAGCGTCAGCCAGTTAAAAATACTCGGACTGAGCAATTCCATCAGATACCCCGCCGCATAGAGGGCAATGATGTAAGCTGACAGATTGTGAACAGCATATCTGCCAAATTTTCGTTCCATTTTTGTAATCCACTTCATATTTTCACACCTTTTCCATGTTGTCATCTATCTCATTTAGTATAGGATTATCCGCAAAATTTGTCAATCTAACCAAACGACTTTACAATCTTTTCATAATTGGATATACTGTTACTAATCTTTTTTTCAGGAGGCATAACCAATGGCAGGTTCTACATACGGCAAATTATTTCAGATCAGCACCTGGGGCGAATCACATGGCAAAGCGCTCGGCGTCGTCGTGGACGGCTGCCCGGCAGGTCTTGCACTTGAGGAGAGCGATATTCAGCGCTTTTTAGACCGCAGAAAGCCGGGACAGAATGCGTTTACCACTCCGCGCAAAGAGGATGATGCAGTTGAGATCCTCTCCGGCGTCTTTGAGGGCAGAACGACCGGATGCCCGATCTCCATGCTTGTCTATAACAAAACGCAGCGCTCCGCGGACTACAGCGAAATTGCAAACTACTACCGTCCCGGACACGCAGACTACACCTTCGACGCAAAATATGGCTTCCGCGATTACCGCGGCGGCGGACGCTCCTCCGGGCGTGAGACGATCGGCAGAGTGGCGGCAGGCGCCGTCGCCTGCAAAATCCTTGCGTCCCTCGGCATTTCCTTTACATCCTACGTGCGCTCGATCGGTCCCGTCGAGATTGATCCGCAGCGCTTCGATGAGACGGAGATCGCCAGAAATCCCTTCAATATGCCGGACGCAGAAGCCGCAGAGCGCGCGGCTGCGTATCTTTCCGGCTGCAAAGCAGAGGGAGATTCCTCCGGCGGCGTTGTCGAGTGCATCATCCATCAGCTTCCGGTCGGACTTGGCGATCCGGTATTTGAAAAGCTGAGTGCCAACCTTGCAAAAGCGATGTGCTCCATGGGCGCCGTCAAATTCTTTGAGATCGGCGACGGGATCGCTGCTTCCAGGGCGCGCGGCAGCGAAAATAACGACAGCTTCACCGCAGCGGAAAACGGCGTGATCCGCAAGTGCACCAACCACAGCGGCGGAACGCTCGGCGGCATCAGCGACGGCAGCGACCTGCTGCTGCGCATTGGCTTTAAGCCCACCCCGTCCATCTCCGTCCCGCAGCAGACCGTATCACGAAACGGCGAACCGCTTACCGTCCGCGTAAAGGGACGTCACGACCCGCTGATCGCAGCCCGCGCCGTCGTCGTCGCGGAATCCATGGCGGCGATCACGATCGTGGACGCGCTCTTCGCAAATATGTATGCAAGAATGGACGGCATCCTGGATTTTTACCGGAAGTAACCGCTTTCAGAGAGAATCCTGTTCAGAAATAACATCCCCGGGTGCAAATTACCGCCGGCATGGTACCGGCGGTACACTTTTTTGTTCTTTTTTATGCGTTTTCCTGCTGCGCCGTCTCATCCTCCGGCTCTCCCACCTTAGAAATCAGAATACAGTTCGGCGTATCGATCTTGATCGGTCTTCCCTTCATCACAAGCAGTCCTCTCTCATAATCGATTGTGAAGAAACGTATCTCGTTCGACTCATGATTGAGCGTCACCAGCGTCTTTTCATCCGGAAATACGTCGATGTCCTTCGGATATTTCCCGCTGATCGGCAGCGAAAGCACCTTCGTGAGCATACCATTTTCGGGATCGATCGAAAAAATAGAAACACTGTTGTCCCCGGCCGATGAGGTGTACAGATATTTTCCGCTCGGCGCAATGCGCAGACCGGAGCAGGCGCACCGCAGCTCCTTTTTATCCATACGGGAATCCTCCTTCTGGAGCAGCTCGAATTTGGGGATTTTCCCGCTTCCGTCGTAGGAATACACCAGTATTTCATTGCTCAGCTCGCAGTTTACATAGGCAAATCTGCCGTCCTTGCTGAAACGGATGAGACGCGGACCGGATTCCAGCTCACAGCGCACCACATCCAGCAGCTTTAATTTGCCGCTGGTTGGGTTTACCTTATAAATATTGATGTGGTCGATACCGCAGTCCACTACACAGAGGAATTTCTGATCCGGCGTCGGCATGACGCAGCTGATATGTGGACGGAAGTTGCGCTCCGCTACGCTGAAAAGCCCTTTGTGGAAGATACCGTCCATCACGCTGCCCAGACGGCCGTCCCGGTGTGTGTGGACAACCGTCACCTTGCCGTCGTGATAACCCGCCACAAACAGGAATTTGCCGCGATGGTCCGTCGAGAGGAAGCATCCTCTCATGCCGTCGATGCCGACCTTGTTGATCGGCGTGAGATCACCCGTTTCGGGATCTATCTTTAATACCTCCACGCCCTCATCCGCGATGGAGTATAAATATTTTCCGTTATCTGATTTGGTGAGATGCGATGCATTGTTCACCGGAACGACATCGCGCTCCGTCATGTAACCGTTTTCTACATCCAGATCGTATACATGAACGCCCACACTGCTGCCATGCGTGTAGGTTCCGACATACGCCACATATTTTTCTTTGTCCATAAACCGCCCGTCCTTTCCGCCGCTTCGCGCGGCTTCCTTTGATAAATATAACATATTTTTATCTGTTTGTTAAGAAGATTCTGCAAAATCTGCCGATATTCAGAAGCCCCCAGCCCTGCCTGCTGTGCGGCCGTCCGAGATCATCTGTGGTTTCCATCAGCCGCATTTTTACCTCCACATTTGTCAGCCATGGCTCCTGCGATAAAAGCAGCGCCGCCGCCCCGGAAACCATCGGCGTCGCCATGGAGGTGCCGCTTTTTCTGCAATACGCCTGCCCTCTCTGCCACAGGGCAGAGCAGGAGACGATGCCGGAGCCGGGAGCTACCACATCCGGCTTGCAGACGCAGTTTTTTGTCGGCCCTCTGCCGGAATATACCGGCGCGGAATCATCCGAGGAGCCAACCGTGATCACCTTGCGGCTGTTGCCGGGCGCTGTGATGGTCTGCGGCATCGGTCCCATATTTCCGGCGGCTACCACGACCACCAGCCCGGCGTCCCACGCCTCCTCCACCGCCTGCACCAGAAGCGCGTCCCTGCTGTCGCCCTCCTTTACCGTGCCGACAGAAATATTCATTACCCGGATACCGTACTCTTCCCGATGCCGAATCACCCAGCGGATGCCATTTATGACATCACTCCGCCTGCCGTTTCCGTTCCGGTCCAGCACCTTCAGACTCACGATCCTCGTCTCCGGCGCGATGCCCCGGTAATTTTTTGACAGTGCGCCATTTCCCGCGAGGATCCCGGTCACATGTGTTCCATGTCCGTAGTCGTCATACGGCGATGTGCGTCCGCCAATAAAGTCCCGGAAACAGACCAGGCGGTCGGCAAAATCCGGGTGACGCGCCGCGCCGGTATCCAGCACCGCCGCCGTGATTCCCCGTCCGGTGATCCCCCGCACCCACGCTTCCTCCGCATGAATGATCTTTCTCGCTCTGTTCATGGAATCCTCCTGCCCGCATAGTTCATCGTTTCTTTTCCAATGCTCCCTTAAACGCATGCTGCCGTCTGTGGGAGCTATAAATTACTATATGAAGCAGGGAAACGATTGTTTCTGCCCGGGACAGCCGTTACTGTTCAAAAAATGCTGTCACCAAATCCGCGCGTGGACGTATAGATTATTATATAGAAAGCAAATATGAAGGAGACAACCTATGCCGCAGCCTTCCCTGCAGGATAAAATATATTCGAATGATTATTTTGACGCGATCCTGCCCGTCACCATTTCCAACCAGAATTTTCTGGACACCTATGCGCATCTCGGCGCGCAGCTCCTTGGCGCGCGCTTCGGCATGATCCACCTGCGCAATGTCCCCGGCAGTCTGCCGCAGGGCATCAATTACTCCCTGACACCAAAGCTTTTCACCCCGCTGGACACCACCAGCCTGGAGGTGTCCGGTATCCTGCGCGTGCAGACGCAGCCCTCTCTCGGCTACCGGGGCGAGGGCGTCATTCTCGGCTTTCTGGATACGGGCATCGACTATACGCTGAAGGCTTTCCGCTCGCCCTCCGGCGATACGCGCATTCTCGGTATCTGGGATCAGACGCGTCCCTCCGACAGCCCGCCCTTCGACATCGGCTACGGAACGGAATACACCTATGAGGATATTAACCGCGCCCTGCGCTCCGACGCTCCCTACGATATTGTACAGCAGAAAGATGAGGACGGGCACGGCACCTTCGTAGCAGGCATTGCCGCCGGGAGCGAGGACGTTTCCGGCAGCTTTATCGGCGCTGCGCCAGCCTGTCAGATTGCCATGGTAAAACTAAAGCCCGCGAAACAAAATCTGCGCGATTTTTTTCTCATCCGCGACGATGCCGTCGCCTTCCAGGAATCCGACATCATGATGGGGCTGCGCTACCTGCTCTCCCTCGCCGTAAGCTACGATCTTCCGCTCGTCATCTGCATCAGTCTCGGCACAAACCAGGGCGACCACAGCGGAAATTCCCCGCTTGAGCGCTATCTCTCCTTTATTCTTGATTATCTTGGCTGCTTCTGCGTGACGGCGGCGGGCAACGAAGCCGGTCTTGCCCATCATTTTTACCAGGCACAGTCCACTTCTCCGGCCGCGCCCGCAACGGAGCTTCTGGTAGACGAGGACACCGACGGCGTATTTCTGGAAATCTGGGCGGATTCCCCAGATCTATACGGCGTTTCCATCACTTCCCCGCTCGGAGAGACGATCCCGCGCATTCCGCCCAGGCTGGGCACACGCAGCACCTACAGCTTCATCGCCGAGCGCACGGTTCTGGAGGTCTCCTACGAAATCGCCGAGTATACCTCCGGCGCGCAGCTTATCGTCCTGCGTTTTCTGCGCCCCACGCCCGGCATCTGGCGGATCAGCGTCTCCAGCGCGCAAACTCCGCTCGGTTCTTTTCATATGTGGCTTCCGGTAGACGGCTTTCTCTCCCCCGGCACAGTCTTTTTAAATCCGAACCCTTACACCACGCTCACCGTTCCGGCGACAGATGAAGCTGTCATCACGACGAGCACCTACGACGCCTACACGGGCAGCCTGTTTATCAATTCCAGCCGCGGCAACACGCGCACCGGCATGATCAAGCCCGACATCGCCGCGCCGGGCGTCGGCGTCTTTGGTCCGGCAACAAATCCTTTCAGTAATCTGCCGCCCCTAAATCCTTACATCCGACGTACCGGCTCCTCCATAGCGGCGGCCATTACGGCGGGTGCGGTCGCGCTGCTTTTAAATTGGAATCAGGATCAGCCCTCTCCGCAATTTATCACCAACCGCTCGGTAAAAGATTATCTGACGCGCGGAGCCGTCCGACAGAATGGCGTCGTCTACCCGAACCGCGAGTGGGGCTACGGCGCTTTAAATCTTTATCGCATTTTCGAAACTCTTATGTAACACACCAAAGCATATCTGCATATCTTGAAGTGTAAAGAAAATTCATGGAGGATTTATCATGAGTGATTTAACAGCTACAAACTGTGGATGCGGATGTGACAACAGCTGTGATAACGGCTGCGGAAACGGACGTTCTATTTTCGGCGGAGACTGCGGATGCTCAATCCTTTGGATTCTGATCCTGTTATCCATTTTCGGCAACGGTTTTGGCGGATGCGGCTGCGACAACGGCTGTGACAACAATAACAACTGCTGCTGGATCATCATCCTTCTGCTGCTCTTCTGCGGAAACGGCAACGGCTTTGGCTTCGGCGGATGCGGCTGCTAAGCTATCCTCAGGTTCAGTGAACGCCCCAAAAAGCCCGGCATAACAGCCGGGCTTTTTATGGCGTCGTTGATTCCACAGGCATCCTGCTCTCGCGGCAGGTCTGCGTTTCACTTTGGTCGGTGCTCGCGGGAAAAAGGGCGGCACTATGTCCGCGGGCCGCCCCGGCGCATACGCACCGTATTTTTTTGTTTACTCTTTATCTGTTTCCCTTTTGTCGCCTGTATGCCTTCCATGCCTTTCTGCTTTCGCAGCAGACACTCCTCATCCACCTCGTAAAACGCATTGCCGTCTATCACAATATGACTTTTCATATAAGCTCCTTTCTTCGATTTCCTATTCTACGTTATGTTCGATTTATCCGATTTGTGTATTCCGGCATAAAGCTGCCCATACCGGCATATACATGGTGGAAAAGAAGGTTAGGAGTTTTCTATGGAAGACGCTTCAAAAACGCCGCTGACTGCCGTGGACCGGATCGCGGACGGAGAAGGGCTTCAGATGGCAAAAGCGGCAATCCCCTATCTGCCCGGTTCCATCCAGAAAGCTTTTTCTGTTTATATCAAAATGATGGAGGTTTCCAATATTCTTTCCTATTATAATAATCCGGTGCACGCCTGCAGCGCGCCGTCCGCAAGCCCGGAGGAGATCTTAAACGATATTCTTCCGTACTGCACCGACGCACAGCGCCAGACGATCGACCAGGCGGTAAGCTTAATAAACACTTTAAAAATGTATCAGGAAATTCAGAAAATGTGAGGATAGACCATGGCAAATAATGATTTTAGCTGGATGAATAATCCGGCGCTGAAAAATATCGATGCGGCGAAGCTGCAGATGCTTATGACGCTCGCAAACCAGGGAAAGGGCAAATCACAAAAAGAGCTGCTGCCATTTCTCATGACAGCAGCATCTCAGGCAAAATCAAGCGGCAATTCCTTTACAAATGATGAAACGAATCTGATCCTGGAGGTCCTGAAGCAGGGAAAATCTCCAGAAGAAACCGCCAAAATCGAGCAAATGGTATCACTCGTGCAAAAAATGAAGCAGATGCGTTAGCTCTCTTCCTCAAGAATACACTCGCGCAGCATCGTCAGCGCCTTTACCACCGCACTCTCGCGGATCTTTGCGCGCTCCCCCTTAAAATGGAATTCCTTCACGGTAATCTTTCCACGATAGGAACATGCCATATAAACAAGTCCGACCGGTTTATCTTCCTCCGCTGCCGGACCGGCAAGACCCGTCAGAGAGATACAGACGTCGGAGCCGGTGATGAACGCGCCGTTCTTCGCCATTTCCTTTGCCGTTTTTTCGCTGACTGCACCGTAATCCTTCAGCGTCGTCTTCTTCACATCAAGCAGCTTCCTCTTGGCGCGGTTGCAGTACGTGACAAGCCCCTGCTTAAAAACATCGGAGGATCCCGGAACATTGGTCAGCCGCGCCGCCAGCATTCCGCCCGTGACAGACTCCGCCGTTGTGAGCGTCAGCTCCCGCGCGCGCATCATCTGAAGCACCGCCTGCTCTAAGGTCACCTGTTCATCCATCGTGTAGATGGCATTGCCAAAGCGGTTTTTCAGCTCCTTGACCATCGGCTTGATCAGCCGCTTTGCTTCTTTTTCATCCGGCGCGCTCGCAGTCACCCGCAGGTGCACCTCTCCGGTCTTTGCGTAAGTGGCGATCGTCGGATTTGTCTGACTGTCGATCAGATCCTTGATCTGTGTCTCCACCGCGCTCTCGCCCACGCCGCACAGCTTCACCATCACAGAGTAGATAACCTCCGGACGCTTCCTGTTCAGATAGGGGAAAATATCGTGCTCAAACATCGGCTTCAGCTCATTTGGCGGACCCGGAAGCAGGATCACGGATTTCCCGTTTTCCTCCATGATGATACCGGGCGCCGTGCCGTTGTGATTATCCACCACGATGCAGCCCTCCGGAACCATCGCCTGCTTCCAGTTATTTTCCGTGATCTTCTTCATGGAGCTGTTTTTAAAATACTCCTCAATAAGCTCGCGGGAGTGCTTATCTTCCACAAGCTTTTTCCCCATAACGCGCGCAGCAGTCTCCTTTGTGAGGTCGTCCTGCGTCGGTCCAAGACCGCCGGACAGGATCACGACGTCCGAACGTCCGAGCGCCGTTTTTAAGGTCTCCTCCAGACGTTTTTCATTATCTCCCACGGACGTCTCATAATAAAGCGACAGTCCCAGAAGGGCGCATTTTTCGGAAAGATACGCCGCGTTTGTGTTCACAATATTTCCAAGTAAAATCTCTGTGCCAACGGAAATCAGTTCTACGATCATGTTCTTCTCCTCTGCTTATGACTGCATACTCAAAACCTGTTTGTTTTTCCAGATATAATCAACCAGTGAAATAATCGTCAGTGCCAGCGCCAGCCAGATAAAAATCTGCTCAAGCACGGCAAACACTCCACCGAGATCGGCGATCAGCAGGATGATCATGATCATCTGTGCCGTGGTCTTAAATTTCCCCCACCAGCCAGCCGCGATCACGATTCCGTTGTCAGAGGCGATCAGACGAAAGCCGCTGATCGCAAACTCACGACTGATGATAATAATGACGATCCACGCTGGAAGCCTTCCGAGCTCCACCAGACAGATCATTGCGGCGCTTACCAGCAGTTTATCTGCCAGCGGATCCATAAATTTTCCAAAATTCGTTACCAGATGATTTTTTCTTGCCAGGTAGCCGTCCAGCCAGTCCGTCATGCTTGCGATCACAAAGATCGCCAGCGCAAGAAAGCGGAGGTTCCCTGATTTTCCAACCAGCATACAGATTACAAAGGGAATGATCAGAATCATTCTAAGAGTCGTCAGTTTATTCGGCAAATTCATTTTCTATCTCTCCTATCAAATCGTATTCCAGCGCGCCGGTAATGCGAACCCTCGCAAAATCACCGCTCATCAGTGTTTCCTGCGTCTCGATAAACAGATACCCGTCTATTCCTGGTGCATCGGCATACGTTCTCGCCACGTAGACATTTTCGTCTGTAAGATACCCCTCCACCATCGCGGTGACTACTCTGCCGCGGCAGGCGTCGTTTTTCTCAAATACAATCTCCTGCTGCAGTTCCATCAGCTCGTCCCTGCGCGCTTCCTTTACCTCCTGCGCGATCTGATCCTCCATCGCGGCAGCCGGGGTATCCTCCTCCTGGGAGTAGGTAAACACGCCAAGGCGTTCAAACTCCATCTCATCGACGAATGCCATCAGCTCCTCGTGATCCTCCTGCGTCTCCCCCGGAAAACCGGAGATCAGGGTGGTGCGCAGCGCGATGTCCGGAATCTCCCGGCGCAGCTTTGTAATGATTTCCACAAGCTGCTCCTTTGAGGTGCGCCGTCCCATCCGCTTTAAAATGCGGTTGCTTGCGTGCTGGATCGGCAGATCAAGATAATGACAGACCTTCTTTTCGTCCCGGATCGTCTCGATCAGCTCGTCGTAAATTTCTTCCGGGTAACAGTACAGCACACGGATCCAGCGGATGCCCTTTATCTTGCAAAGCTCCCTCAAAAGAAGATGCAGGCTTTTTTTCCCGTATAGATCCACGCCGTACAGCGTAGTCTCCTGCGCTACCAGGATCAGCTCCTTTACACCCTGCGCCGCAAGCTCCTCCGCCTGCGCCAGCAGCCGCTCCATCGGTACGCTGCGGAAATTGCCGCGGATTTTCGGGATGATGCAGTAGGTGCAGTGCTTGTCGCACCCCTCTGCGATCTTCAAGTGCGCATAGTGTCCTCCGGTCGTGACTACCCGTCCCGCATCCGGCATCGGCAGCCGCTCCAGCGTCTGAAAGTGCAGGTATTTCTGCCCCGCCAGTACCCTCTCCACCGTCTCCACGATTTCATCATAGGAAGAAGTGCCAAGCACGGCGTCTACCTCCCCGATCTCCGTCGTGATCTCCTCGCGATACCGCTGTGCCAAGCAGCCGGTGACGATCAGCGCCTTACAGGTTCCCTTTTTGCGGTACTCCGCCATCTCCAGGATCGTCTGGACGCTTTCTTCCTTTGCATCGTTAATGAAGCAGCAGGTGTTGATGATAATGATATCCGCCTGCTCCTCATCGTCCGTCATGGTGTAACCCTTTCTGGAAAGGAGACCGAGCATTTCCTCGGAGTCCACCAGATTTTTATCACAGCCAAGCGATATAAATAATATTTTCATTGTTATTCTCCATTGCCATTTTCCCCGTCTGCGTGAGCAACTGCGGTAATCTCATCGGTCACGTCAACGGCATCCGCCCGGACATCCGCCACATCGCAGCGGGCTGCTTCCGTCACCTTGCGAAGATGCTTCACCAGATAGCCGATCCAGAAAATACCGGCAAGATTCCCGACACCGTCCACGATCAGCGACACGCCGATCAGAACGACGATCACCTCCAGCCCCTCAAACGGATTTGCGACCAGCAGCGCGCCGATCACCAGCAGCGCCAGCGCAAAGATCAGCATAATGTACCATCTGTGAGAGCCGAAGCGCTTCAGATCAAAGGCATTCTGCAGCTTTACGACAGACCCGAGAAGCGCCACAATGCCGAGCGCAAACGGAATGATCTCCAGCACATACTCCATTTTCAAAAGGATGTACACACCGGTGGCGATGCCGACGATGCCGCATACCATATCCATCTGCATTACGCTCTGCAGCTTATCCTTCACAAAATACATGATCAGATGCGCACAGCCGAAAATGATCATACCGACGCCAAAAACGTAGCAAAATGTTTTTACCGAAATATCCGGCCAGATCAGCAGCACCAGTCCAAGTACGATGTAAGCTGCCGACAGTACGCAAAAACTCTTTTTTACTTCTCTGACCTGTTCCATAATATGTCCTCCTGGACTTTTCTCAGATTTTCCTACTGCTCCTCTGCCGGCTCTTCCTCGGCTGACTCTTCTGATGCCGGCGTTTCCGTTTCCTCTGCTGCCCCGTCCTGTACATCCGCGGATGCTTCGTCTGTCTCCTGCATCTCAGCAATCTCAAGCTCTTCTGCCGCGTCCCCTGGAAGGATCTTAATCAGTCCCTTGCTCAGCTCATCTACCGCAATGCTGAGCGGCTTGTTGATCGCCGGCATGGACAGCGGCTTTCTTCCGTCGATAAGCTGTCTCGCCCTCTTTGCCGTCGCCAGAACGATCGAATAGCGGCTGTTTACTACCGGCTCTTCTCCCGTTTCAGTTGCCTCGCTGTTGACTACCTTGATCAGTTCTGCATAAGATGGATGTAACATAAATTTTTCCTCCTCATAATTAATCCTGTTATTTTAGATGATTTTCCGTGATCCCCTGCGGCATCACTTAAATTTTTTCATATCCTCCTGAAGCGCTTTCACAAATTCCTCATTGCGCCCGACGCGGAAATGCTCGCTCTGGATGATCGCGTGCGTCTCCTCCACGCACTCGTCGATATCGTCGTTGACCACCAGATAATCATATTTCAGAATGTAATCCGTCTCCTCGACTGCGCGGTGCAGGCGCTTCTTTATGACATCAAGTGTCTCCGTGCCGCGCCCCGTAAGCCGTTTCTGCAGTGTGTCCGCATCCGGCGGAACCACAAACAGAAGCAGCGTATCCGGGAATTTCTCCTTGATCTTTAATGCGCCCTGCATCTCGATCTCCAGGATAACATCCTTGCCCTCCGCAAGCTTTTGCTCCACATAGGCGCGCGGCGTGCCGTAGAAATTCTCCACATACTGCGCGTACTCGATCAGCTCCTCCGCCCGGATCATCTCCTGGAATTCCTCTTTTGTCTTAAAAAAATAGTGTACACCGTCCACCTCTCCCGGACGCGGGCTGCGCGTGGTCGCCGATACGGAGAGCGCGTAATTGTCGTATTTTTCCAGCAGTGCAGAGACAAGCGTCCCCTTTCCTGTTCCGGCAAACCCGGAAATCACCAGCAATATTCCTCTAGCCTTCATCGTTCTCCCCTTTTCCGTCGTCTCCCATCGTCTGAAACCGCTTCGCCAGCGTCTCCGGCTGCAGCGAGGACAGGACAATATAATCGTTTTCCGTGACAATGACGGATTTGGTGCGCCTTCCCTGCGTGGCGTCGATCACCTTGCCAAGCTGTCTGGCATTCTGGACCATACGCTTCACCGGCGCCGCCTCCGGACCGACTACGGCAATGATTTTCGCCGTATTTATCACATTTCCAAAACCAATATTCATTAATCTAGCCAACTTCTCTCCCACCTATTCAATGTTCTGGATCTGTTCTCTCACTTTTTCAATTTCTGTTTTTAAATTAATCGCCAGGTTGGAGGTCTCCAGGTCGTTTGCCTTGGACAAAATGGTATTCGCCTCCCGGTTCATCTCCTGCGCGATAAAGTCAAGCTTTCTGCCGACTCCTCCGCCGCGCTCCAGCTCTGCGCGCATACTGTCGATATGGCTCTTTAAACGAACCGTTTCCTCGTCCGTGCAGATCTTGTCCGCAAACAGCACCACCTCGGCGGCGATCCTGCCCTCCTCGATCTGCGTATCTCCCAGAAGCTCGTGCACCTTATCGGTCAGCTTCTCGCGGTAGGCCGCAATGATCTGCGGGAAGCGCGTCTCCACCGCATTGACGTCGCTTTGCATGCCGTCCAGCTTTTCGAAAAGGTCGCGCTTTAAAGCTTCGCCCTCGCGGATGCGGCTCTCCGAAAACTGTGCGCATGCTTCCTGCAGCGCACCCTCCAGGATCGCCCAGAGCTCCTTTTCATCCACCACCTGCTCCTCCATCGTCAGAACCTCCGGACATCTGCCAAGCGTGGATACGCTGATATCGTCCTCCAGCCCAAAAACCTCCGACATCTGCCGGAAGTACCGGAGATATTCCGCGGCAATCCCCTCGTTGTATTTCAGGGAAACGTTTTCCTCCGTCATGTCCTCATAGGAAATAAAGACGTCCACCTTTCCTCTCTGAATATGGTTTTTCAGATATCCGCGGACTGCCGATTCAAAAAAGCTGAGCTTTTTTGGCATTTTAATGCTGACGTCAAAATACCGGTGATTTACCGCCTTCATCTCCACTGTAAATTTTCGTTCGCCCCGCTGATTTTCCCCGCGGCCGAACCCTGTCATGCTTTTTATCATTTTTTTAGTACCCTTTTTACGTATTATGGCATAAATAACCACTCTAAAACATTATACGGCAATTTGATTTTTCAGTCAATCGCTAATCATCATTCATTTCTAAAACCTTTGTAAACGAAAAACTTGCTTGTTTCCGGTGCATCTGCTATAATAAACGACACTATAAAGATGAAAGTTTTATGCAGATGAAGGGCTTGAAATCTTCCACCCCTTCTGTTTTATTTAGAAAGGATAATCAAAATGGCTTTAGATGGAATTGTAATCTCTGCGATGGTGCAGGAGCTTAAAAGCTGCATTCTTGGCGGAAGGATCAGCAAAATCGCCCAGCCTGAGCCGGACGAGCTGATGCTTACCATAAAAAACGAGCGCAAAAACTACCGTCTGCTGATCTCCGCGGGCGCAAGTCTTCCGCTCATCTATTTTACCGAGACAAATAAACCGGGGCCCTTAACCGCCCCAAATTTCTGTATGCTGCTGCGCAAGCATATCAGCGGCGGAAAAATCCTTGACGTCCGCCAGCCTGGTCTGGAGCGTATCATTCATTTTGATATCGAGCATTTAAACGAGCTTGGCGACGTCTGCCAGAAAACGCTCACTGTGGAGATCATGGGCAAGCACAGCAATATTATCTTCTGCAGCCCGGACGGGACGATCATCGACAGCATCAAGCATATTTCCTCGCAGGTCAGCTCCGTGCGCGAGGTGCTGCCGGGACGCCGGTATTTTATTCCGGATACCCAGAGCAAGCTTGATCCCTTCAGCGTCACGCTTGACGCCTTTACGCAGGCAGTTTCCGGCAAACCGATGCCGCTTGCAAAGGCAATCTACACGACCTTCACCGGCATCAGCCCGCTGATCGCCGAAGAGCTATGCCACCGCGCCTCGCTTGAATCCGCCCGCAGCGCGAACAGCTTTTCTGAAAACGAGCTGCTGCATCTGTTCCGCCAGTTTGAGCTTTTAATAGACAGTGTGAAGGAGCATGAGTTTACGCCCTGCATCTTCACCCGCGGAAGCGAGCCGGTCGAATTTTCCGTACTGCCGCTCACGATGTACAGCGACCTTCCGGGGACGCCCTGCGAAAGCGTTTCCGAAATGCTGGAGACTTACTACGCGGCGAAGAATACCATCACGCGCATCCGTCAGAAATCAGTCGATCTGCGCAAAATTGTGCAGACCTCTCTGGATCGCGAGCGCAAGAAATACGACCTGCAGCAAAAGCAGCTGAAGGACACGGAAAAGCGCGACAAATACCGCGTGTACGGCGAGCTGATTAACACCTACGGCTACGGGCTGGAGCCGGGCGTCAAAAAATTCACGGCGCTGAATTACTACACAAACGAGGAGGTCACGATCCCGCTTGACGAGACACTAACTCCACAGGAAAACGCCAAGAAATATTTTGACAAATACAGCAAGCAGAAGCGTACCTATGAGCATTTAAGCGGACTGATCCACGAGACGGAGGATGAGATCTCTCATCTGGAGTCTATCTCGACCGCTCTCGACATCGCACTCTCGGAGGAGGATCTTGTACAGATAAAAGAAGAGCTGGTGCAGTACGGATATATCCGCCGCCACGCCGGAGCGAAGCGCGTGAAAATTACCTCAAAGCCGTTCCACTATATTTCCTCGGACGGCTTCCATATCTACGTCGGAAAAAACAATTATCAGAACGAGGAGCTCACCTTCAAATTTGCCACCGGAAACGACTGGTGGTTCCACGCAAAGGGCGCTCCCGGCTCGCATGTCATCGTGAAAGCAAACAACGAGATGCCGCCCGACTCTACCTTCGAGGAAGCGGCGCGCCTTGCCGCCTACTATTCCAAAAACCGCGCGGCGGAAAAGGTGGAGATCGACTATGTGGAAAAGAAACATGTAAAAAAAGTGAACGGCGCAAAGCCGGGATTTGTCATCTATCATACCAACTATTCTATGGTGATCGATTCGGATATCCGCGGAATAAAAGAAGTGAAAGCATAATGAAAAAAACCTTGATCTCTCAAGGTTTTTTTCTATGGAGCTGTGCGCTCAATATCCGAACTCGAGATAGTGAGCGTATTGTTCCCCG
>NZ_JBKXTT010000016.1:0-103074 GCF_047017445.1 Marvinbryantia sp.
CCTGCTGACAAGTGATAAAATCATATCAGTGACAGCTCATGAAATCACTAACAATATATTGTATTATATATTATATTTGCGATAAAAACAAGAATTATAATTACTTTTAGTCAATTTTCTTCTGGCATACGTAGTATTATTACTGTATTTAATTTTCAAAAGCAAAATAAAGGAACGCCCGGTTATCCTTTCATAACCGGGCGCGCCGACATCTTTCCAACATTACAATCGAAAGTCTTCCGATGACATTTTATATTTGTTTTCCAATGCAGAATTTAAAAAGCTTTTTTGCTTAGATTACATAGTTATCTCCCATCTCCCGCTGCCACTCAGCGAGGTCCTCCAGCGTATATTTATCTACCACCCCGCGGATCGCACTGTCCAGCTCCTTCCAGAGACGTAAGGTCACACATCCCGCCTGCCGCGGACAGAGATTCGGCTCATCCTCCAGACACGCCACCGGAGCAAGGCTGCCCTCTGTCAGCCGCAGGATCATGCCGACAGTGTACTCTTTCGGCTGCTTTGCCAGCCGGTAGCCGCCCTGCGGTCCGCGGATGCTCTTTAAATAGCCTGCCTTTGCGAGGATCGTGACGATCTGCTCCATATACTTTACCGAAATATCCTGCCGCTTTGCGATGTCTTTTACCCGCACCGGCTCTTCCCCGCCCATCACAGCGAGATCCAGCATGATGCGAAGCGCGTATCTTCCTTTTGTCGATATTTTCATAGCCTTCTCCTTTTCCTACTTAACCAATATAATTATAGTATAATAAGAATACATTTTTGTCAAACCGTAAGTTTTTCGAACAGGCTTTCTGAACTTTTGTTTGCATTTTCCAAGAAATTATTATATACTATAAAAAAGAAAAAGGACGGAGGTTCCCTTTATGGCATACGGAAAAATTACGAAAAAACAATCCGAAATTTTAGAATACATAAAAAGTGAAATTTTAAACAGAGGATTTCCGCCGGCAGTGCGTGAAATCTGCGAGGCAGTGAATTTAAAATCTACCTCGTCTGTGCATTCCCACCTGGAAACGCTGGAGAAAAACGGCTATATCCGCCGTGACCCCACCAAGCCCCGCGCGATCGAGATCATCGACGACAATTTTAATCTTGTGCGCCGCGAGGTGGTAAACGTGCCGATCGTCGGACGTGTTGCAGCGGGAGAGCCGATTCTTGCCGTAGAAAATATCGAGAGCTATTTCCCGATCCCGGCGGAGCTTATGCCGAACGCACAGACCTTTATGCTTACCGTGCAGGGAGAAAGTATGATCAATGCCGGTATTTTTGACGGCGATCAGATCCTTGTGCAGGAACAGTCTGTCGCGAACAACGGCGATATGGTCGTTGCGCTCGTGGAGGATTCCGCTACGGTAAAAACCTTTTATAAAGAAGACGGCTATTACCGCCTGCAGCCGGAAAACGACACCATGGATCCCATCATCGTGCATGGAGATCTGAAAATTCTCGGCAAAGTGATCGGTGTTTTCCGCTTCTTCTCCTAGTCTTCCTCAATATGGTCAAGCCCCTGTGCAATGATCGTCCGCACATGGTCGTCTGCGAGGGAATAAAAAATAGATTTTCCTTCCCGGCGGTTCTTTACCAGCTTATTCTGCTTCAGAATGCGGAGCTGATGTGAAATAGCGGACTGCGTCATAGAAAGCGCCCGCGCAAGGTCGCACACGCAGACCTCCGCCTCAAACAATACAAACAAAATCCGGATGCGCGTGGAGTCGCCGAACACCTTGTACAGCTCCGCAAGGTTATAGAGCGTCTCCTCCGGCGGCATCTTTTCATTTACGATCTTCAGAAGTTCCTCGTGCACCTCTGTAGTTTCGCAGCATTCCATTTCTATATTTTTTTCCATCATATAGCATCACCTTCCCTGTTCTGTACAAAATTTCCCTTATTTTAACACAAATCTGCGCTGCACGCCAGCCACATTTTTTGCATGGGCTTCCCTGCGTACAGCGCAGATAAATTTCCACGTAAGATATATTCCTGCTTTCGCAGCATCACACGTGTTCTCTTACAGCTTCTTCACATACAGCGTGCGGATCGCATTTAACACGGCGATCACCATAACGCCCACATCCGAGAAGATCGCGATCCACATATTCGCAATGCCGAGTGCGCCCAGCACCAGACAAATTAATTTAACGCCGATCGCAAAATAAATATTCTCGTAAACGATGCGCATACATTTGCGCGAAATACGGATCGCTTTTGCGATCTTCAGAGGATCGTCGTCCATCAGAACAATGTCCGCCGCTTCGATCGCCGCGTCGGAACCAAGTGCTCCCATCGCAATACCGATATCTGCCCTGGACAATACCGGAGCGTCATTGATACCGTCGCCGACAAACGCCAGCGCGCTCTTCGGCTTCTTCTCTTTAAGCAGCTTTTCTACTATGGAAACCTTATCTCCCGGCAGCAGCTCGCTGTACACCTCGGTGATGCCAAGCTCTTCTGCCACCTGGTCAGCCACCTTTTTCGCATCGCCTGTCAGCATAACGGTCTTTGACACACCCGTCTTTTTCAGCGCCTGGATCGCTTCCTTTGCGTGCGGCTTTAAGATATCCGAAATCACGATATGACCGGCGTATTCACCGTCGATCG
Organism: Marvinbryantia sp.; assembly: GCF_047017445.1. NCBI lineage: Bacteria > Bacillati > Bacillota > Clostridia > Lachnospirales > Lachnospiraceae > Marvinbryantia > Marvinbryantia sp. The sequence goes on from NZ_JBKXTT010000016.1 coordinate 2,623, forward strand.
CCAGGTGTACGATCGTGCCGACGCTGTGGCAGTCGTGGTAGCTTACGCCAATGCGCTTCATCAGCTTGCTGTTTCCGGCGGCGACTGTTCTGCCGTCCACCTTTGCGATTACGCCGTTTCCACCGATCTCCTGCACGTCGGATACACGGCTCTGATCGATATGCTTTCCGTAAGCCTTCTGCAGGCTCTTGCTGATCGGGTGCGTGGAATGGCACTCCGCAAGCGCCGCATATTCAAGCAGCTTCGGTTCTTCCATGGTATTGTGGTGCACACCCGCTACCTCAAAAACGCCCTGCGTCATGGTTCCGGTCTTGTCAAATACCACGCAGTCTGTTTTCGAAAGCATCTCCAGATAATTCGAACCCTTCACCAGCACGCCCGCGTTGCTCGCACCTCCGATTCCGGCAAAAAAGCTTAACGGGATACTGATCACCAGAGCGCACGGACAACTGATTACCAGGAAGGTGAGCGCGCGCATCACCCACTCCGCCCACTGCGGCGAAAGTCCCAGAAAGAACATCCGGACAAGAGGCGGAAGAACAGCGAGCGCAACAGCGCTGTAGCAGACCGCCGGTGTATAGTAGCGCGCAAATTTCGTGATAAAATTCTCTGAGCGCGACTTCTTGGAGCTGGAATTTTCCACCAGATCGAGAATCTTTGAGACGGTAGACTCCCCAAACTCCTTCGTTGTGCGTACCTTTATAAGCCCGCTCATGTTAATGCATCCGCTGATGATCTCATCGCCTGCAGCCGCCTCGCGCGGCAGGCTCTCACCGGTCAGCGCGCTGGTGTTGAGCGTCGTGCTTCCCTCCAGGATCACACCGTCGATCGGCACCTTCTCGCCCGGCTGCACTACGATCACATCACCGATGGCAACCTCGTCCGGGTCTACCTTTTCAAGCGCTCCGTCCCGCTTCACATTCGCGTAGTCCGGGCGGATATCCATCAGCTCGCTGATGTTTCTGCGGCTCTTGCCGACCGCATAGCTCTGGAACAGCTCGCCAATCTGATAAAACAGCATAACGGCAGCGCCCTCCACGTACTCTCCGAGCACGATCGCTCCGATGGTGGCTACCGCCATCAGAAAGTTTTCATCGAAAACCTGCCGGTTTTTAATACCCTTCAGCGCCTTTTTTAAAATATCGTACCCGATCACCAGATATGGGATCAGAAAAAGCGCCATCCGCAGATATCCCTCCACCGGAAGCAGGCTGAATATCACGATCAGCAGTATTGAAATAATAATACGCATCAGCACATTTTTCTGCTTTTTGGTCATAATCTCACTCTCCTGTTCTATAGTTTCAATCTGCCGGACGGAAGCTTTTATACTCCCTTCCGGCAGAACTCATACTTTCTATAAATAGATTTCGCAGTCGTCCTCTACCTTCTTGCAGTTCTTCAGAACCTCTTTCATAACTGCCTTCGGCTCCTGCCCGTCCTCAAATTCCACAATCATCTTCAGGGTCATGAAATTTACGGTTGCATTCTTTACGCCTGCCGTATTCTTAGCGGCTTCCTCCATCTTATTTGCGCAGTTTGCACAGTCAACCTCAATCTTATACGTTTTTTTCATTGCTGTTCCATCCCTTCGTTTTTGCTTTATCATATGAACACTTATTCATATGTTTGATTAAATTATAGCATGTTTTCACGGGATGTCAACATAAAAATAGTGTTTGTCAGAAAAAAAGTCCGCCTGCAGAGATTTTCTGCAAACGGACCAATATTTTGTTTACATAATTAAATTATGCAAACTCTTTTGCGTCAATAAATTTTCCGTCTCTCCAGATACGCTCCAGATCGTAGAACAAGCGGTTCTCCGCGTCAAATACGTGAACGATGATATCGCCGTAATCCAGCAGTATCCAGTTTGCCGTCTGGTACCCCTCTACCTGGCGGCTGTGGAAGCCCTCCTTCGCAAGCGACTCCTCCACATTGTCCACCAGCGCCTGTACCTGATTCCGGTTCATACCGCTCGCGATCACGAAGTAGTCTGCCAGCACGGAAACCTCCGTGATGTCGATGATCTTCACATCCTCCGCCTTTTTATCCTCCAGTGCGGCAACCGCAAGCTGTACCATCTTTTTCGACTTCGTAAGCTCCATACATTCCCTCCTTTTGTTATCGTTTAATCCAACACCTGTGCCTTATAATATTCATACGCTCTCATCGTCATACTGTCAATACTTTTCGGTGAATTTTTCAGATACGCCAGCGTGTCCGACAAAATCTTAAAAAGCGCAAGGTCGATGTCCTCAAAGGCAAGTCTGCGCACGTCGGCAAGATCTGGCGCCTTGGTACGCATCGGCTCGATATAATCAGAAATAAAGATAATCTTATCGAGCTGGCTCATCCCCGGCTTTCCGGTAGTGTGGCAGGCGATCGCCTCCAGAATCTCTTCATCCTCGATACCGTACTTTTCCTTTGCGATAAACGCGCCGACCTTCGCGTGCAGCAGAAACGGACTCTTCTGCTCCGCGTCCGTCATAGCGATCTGATTTTTCAGACAGATTTTTACCTTCTTGGCGTCTGGAATGCATTTCGCACAGTCGTGCAGCAGACCGGCGACCTGCGCTTTCTCAATATCCTCCCCGTAGCGCATCGCAAGCGCTGCCGCCGTATACATCACACCCTCCGTGTGCTCAAAACGCCCGGCGTCCAGATATTTTTTCAGCGTTTTTTTCATCTTGGGAATATTATACATTGCACTGTGCTCCTTGCTGGTAAAGTTTCGTATCATGAATATAATGCAGGACCGCATCCGGCAGATAATAGCGCGCCGACCTTCCATCCGCGATCCATCCGCGCAGCATCTGCGAGGAAACGTCAAGGTTGGGCGTAGAAAGCATCCGGATCCGGGCGCCGTACAAGCCCTCCAGACGCTTTGCAGTAAGTTCCAGCTCCGTTTCATTTACGTGGTCACGCGCCGCGACGACCAGCGTGGCAAGCTGCGCGATCCTTCCCGGATTTCTCCAGGTTTCAAAATTGAAAAGAGAATCCGCCCCCATGATAAAGTAATACTCCGTATCCGGGTGTTCGCTGCAGAGCCGTTCCAGCGTCTCCTTTGTGTACGTATAGCCCTCCTCGTGCGCCTCAGCGAGCGAAAGTGTGAAGTGGGAATTTCCGGCGATCGCAAGGCGCACCATTTCAATGCGCTCGTCAAGCTGTGCCCTGCCCTGCCGGTCCTGCTTGTGCGGCGGATTTCCGGACGGCATAAACAATACGTTTTCCAGATGAAACTGCTCGTAAGCGCGCTCTCCAAGAATCAGATGCCCGACATGGATCGGGTCGAACGTGCCTCCCATGATACCCACTCTTCGCTTTTCCATATAGCCCTCCCGTTACCTCGGCAGTACGATTTTCTTCTTCTCGTCCTTGCCCTCTTTGTATAAAACAATCTTTTTGCCGATCACCTGCACCACCTGGGAGCGCGTACGCTCCGCCACCATCTGCGCGATCTCCCGCGGATCGTCCATGCAGTTCTGCAGGACGCTGACCTTGATCAGCTCTCTTGCATCAAGCGCCTCCTGGATCGCTTTTGTATTTTCCGGCGTGAGACTGCTTTTTCCAATCTGAAAGATTGGCTCCATCGTCATCGCCAGGCTTTTTAAATATGCTCTCTGTTTACTTGTCATAGCTGCTCCTTATTTATAATAATCGAAGGCAAGTCCGTACATGCGGACGGTGTCACCCTCCTCGATGCCTGCTTCCTCCAGCGCCTCCAGAATACCGGTATCCTTCAGGAATTTCTGGAAAAACAAGAACCCCTTCTCCGATTCCAGGTTGGTGTAGCCGAGCATCTTTTCGATGCGCGGTCCTTCTACCAGGAAGGTGTGCTCCTCTTCTGTCGATTTTTCCACGGTAAACGGCAGATTTTCATCAATATACCTCTCCTCCGGGAAAAATTCCTGCTCGAAGGTAAGCGTCTCCTGCGGCAGCGTATCGAGAAGCTCCCGCACATAATAAAGAAGCTCCTTCAGGCCCTGACCGCTGACTGCTGAGATCGGGAATACCTTTATCCCCTGCGGCTCAAATTCCTCCTTTAAGCGCTGTACCGGGTCCTCATCCTCCGCGTAGATCACATCGACCTTGTTTGCCGCGATCACCTGCGGACGCTCGGCAAGCTCTGCATTATAGGCGCGCAGCTCATGATTGATCTTATAGATATCGTCCACCGGATCACGCCCTTCCGTGGACGCCGCGTCCACCAGATGAATCATCACGCGCGTGCGCTCAATGTGGCGCAGAAATTCATGTCCGAGCCCCGCTCCGTCGGAAGCGCCCTCGATCAGGCCGGGAATATCGGCGATCACAAAGCCCTTTCCCTCCAGGTCGACCACGCCGAGGTTCGGCGAAAGCGTCGTAAAATGGTAATTGGCAATTTTCGGCTTCGCGTTTGTCACCCTCGAAAGAAGCGTTGATTTTCCGACGTTCGGAAATCCGATCAGTCCGACGTCCGCGATCACCTTCAGTTCCAGCGTGACCTCCAGCTCCCGCGCCGGTTTTCCGGGCTGCGCGTATTTCGGTACCTGCATGGTGGAGGTGGCAAAATTCATGTTGCCAAGACCGCCTCTCCCGCCCTTTAAGATAACCTGACGCAGATTCTCACCGGACATGTCGGCGATCACCTTGCCGCTCGCCGCGTCCTTGATCACCGTCCCCTCCGGCACCTTCAGCACGATATCCTTTCCGTTCGCTCCGTGACGGCGCTGCTTGCTGCCGTCCTCTCCGGGCTGTGCGGAAAACTTGCGTCTGTGACGGTAATCGCCAAGCGTCGTCAACCCCTTGTCCACTTCAAAGATAACGTCGCCGCCCTTGCCGCCGTCGCCGCCGTCGGGACCGCCCGCCGCCACAAACAGCTCCCGGCGGAAGCTCACGTGACCGTCGCCGCCCTTGCCGGAGCATATGATAATTTTTGCTCTGTCTGCAAACATAGTAACCTCTCTTTCAAGATGAGTAGTCTTTTTTACACGAATCCTATGAGAAAAAAGGGGTTCAAACCATGCGATTTGAACCCCGAACAATTTATTCTACCGGAAGGACAGAAACCTGTTTCTTGTCGCGTCCTTTTCTCTGGAATCTTACGATGCCGTCAGCCGTTGCAAACAGTGTATCATCACCGCCGCGTCCTACATTTAAGCCCGGATGAATCTTTGTTCCGCGCTGTCTGTAAAGAATGTTGCCAGCCTTTACAAACTGTCCGTCTGCTCTCTTCGCACCTAATCTCTTGGACTCGGAATCTCTGCCGTTCTTTGTGGAACCGACACCCTTTTTATGAGCGAAGATCTGAAGGTTCATATTTAACATGTCCTACACCTCCTTGAATGTAAGTCTGATATACTCATTACCGTATGTTTGTTGAATATCCTGCAATCCGGAAATCATAGAATCCAGCAGAAGCGCCGTCCGCTCAGAGACGCTGCCCTTTAAGCTGCAGTGGATAGCCCCATCTTCTGAAGAAGCGGTGACATCGTCCCCGGTAAATCGCTCGATCGAATTGACCGCGTTTACCGTGAGTGCGGAAACCGCTGCACAGATAATGTCGTATCCTTCCTCTGCATAACCGGCATGTCCCTCGCAGGAAAAACCTCTGTATGTGCCGGATTCTTTATAAACGGTTATTTTGATCATAAAGATTAACCGTTGATCTTTTCAATCTTAACCTGTGTGTACTGCTGTCTGTGACCGTTTTTCTTGTGGTAACCGGTTTTTCTCTTGTACTTGTAAACGATTACCTTTTTCGCCTTGCCGTTCTTGACAACGCTTGCAGTAACGGTTGCGCCTGCTACGTCAGCGCCTACTTTCAGTCCGTCGTTGCTGACTGCAAGTACCTGATCAAATGTAACAGTTTCACCAGCTTCAACACCAAGCTTCTCTACGTTAATGATATCGCCCTCGGCTACTTTGTACTGTTTACCACCTGTTGCAATAATTGCGTACATATGGCACCTCCTATTATCATTACTCGCTAAATTCGGTGGTTATTTGCATAACACTTAAACCTCTTTACGCGGCATACGTTAGTATCTTAGCATACGAGCGCCCGTCCGTCAAGCAGTTTTTCCGGTATTTGAAACATAATTTTGATACCTTTTTCACCGCATCATCTCCGCAAGCGGTTTCTGCACGCGCCTGCGCGTGACCTCGGCAAGACCGAGCTTCGTGATGTCGACGACGCACGCCTTCACCGGATCTTTCTGAAGCTCGGCGTCGAGCGCTGCGAGGAGCTGCTGCTCGTCCTCTTTGCTGTCCATATTGATAAAATCAATCAGAATGATCCCCGAAAGATTGCGCAGCCGTATCTGGCGCGCCGCCTCGCGCGCCGCTTCCAGATTGATTTTGCGAAAGGTATCCGCCGCTTTTTTCCCGCGCCCGCATTTTCCGGTGTTCACGTCGATCACCGTCAGCGCCTCTGTCGGCTGGATAACAAGATATGCACCGGATTTCAGCCACACGCGCTCCCGCAGCGCCTCGTCGAACGCGGATTCCAGCGAATACAGCTTGTACAGCGGCAGCAGGCGGTCCTCATAGAAGGAAAGCTTTGTAAGATCTTCCGGCATGTTTTCCGAAAGGTATTCCTGCAGCCTTTCGTACAGCTTTACATCGTCCGTGATGATCTCCCCGCACTCCGACTGGCGGATATCCTTTAAATGCACGAGCCACGCCGCCGGACTGCGGTAAAGGCAGCTCCGGCAGGTGCGGTGCTGCGCCGCCCTGCAAAGAGCCTCAAAGCGCTCTGCGAGCGCCAGCGCTTCCCGGCAGATTTCTTCCGGGGACGCTTCCGCCGCATTGGTGCGGAGTATCCAGCCAAATTTTCCTGTCGGAAACGACTCTGAGAGAGCAAGCAGCCGCTCCCGTTCTTTTTTAGATACTTTCGCAGAAACGCCGGTCTGCAGCTTTCCGGAGGTCAGCACCAGATATTTTCCAGGTAAGGAAATGTTCGCTGTCACCGTCGGCGCTTTTGTTTTTACACTCTCCCGCGCGATCTGCACAAGCAGCTCATCCTGCGCCACCAGGTGCGCCGAATTCATTTTGTTTGTAAAGATCGGCTCCGCGTTCTCGGAAAGCGGCAGATAACAGGGGATTCCCTCTTCGATCTCCACGAACGCCGCCTGGATATTCTTAACGACATTCTGTACCTTCCCAATATAAATATTCCCGAGCAGCGACTCCTGCGTCTCCCGCTCAAAGGAAAGCTCTGCAGCCTTTCCGTCATGGTACAGCGCAGTGGCAATCCCGTCCCGAAACCTTGTGATGATCAGTTTACCCTTCAATGTCACAGCCCAGATCCTCCAGGGGAACAAGTTTGCGTTCCCCTTCCCCGATATCAGCATACAGCTCGTCGCGATTCACCAGCAGCGCAAACTCCGGCATTTCCCATCCGAGAAATCCGGCAAACGCTGTCAGCACCAGCTCCGGCTTTAAGTTTGCCGCGCTTCCGGCTGCAAGCTGCATACGGATTTTCCCATCCTGGCATTCGCTATGGTAAATCATCGGGCGGATATCCTCTTCCTTCTCACTCTTCTTTGTTTTTTTGCAGACGACGATCTGCTCCTGCGCAAGGAACGCTTCCCAGGATGCCTGCCATCCCTGCGGCGGCTCGCAGCCCTCGCGGAATGCCACCGTAAAATCAGCGGCGGCAACAAGCGACATCGCTTTGGACGCCTTTCCGTCCTCTATCCGGCGGAAGCCCGTCACATGGACGCCCTCCACCATCACGCTGTTCAGACGCTCCAGCGCCTCCCGTGTGGAAATCGGCGTTTTGATCTCGATATCCACATACTCGCTGTCGCTTGTCATTCCCACGCCGAGCGGCAGGGCGAATGACATCACCATGTGCGGGCTGAACCCTTCCGTAAACGCAATGTCGATCTCCGCGCGGCGCAGCACCTTCTGGAAAAAGCGCATCATATCGAGATGTCCGATGAATTTCATCGCACCGTGCTTGGAAAATTTAATTCTTATCTTCAAAACAGACACCTCCCCCATAGCAGGCTGCTCCGCATCCGGCACATTTGCTGCGGCAGTTTTCCGTTACTTTTTCCTCGTGCGCACGCTGCCACTCGCGCTTTAAAAACGCCTTGCTCACGCCGATATTGATGAAATCCCACGGCAGGATCTCTTCGGTATCGCGCTCGCGCACCGTATAAAAGGCCGGATCGACGCCGGTATGTTCATATGCCTGCTCCCAGTATTCCCTGTGAAAGGTCTCCGTCCAGGCGTCGTAGAGCGCGCCGTTTTTGTAGGCGTCCAGAATAACCGCGCCCACGCGGCGGTCGCCGCGCGCCAGGAGACCTTCCAGCACGGTCACATCCGCCTCGTGCCAGTTGTAGCGGATACTCCTGTAATTTTTCTGTTCCTTCATCTCATGATTGACCGTGCGGGCGCTGCCAAGGAAAGCGTCTCTGGTGTACATCGGCGCCCACTGGAACGGCGTAAACGGCTTCGGCACGAAAAAGGATGTGCTGACCGTAATCTGGCATTTTCCGTTGCGCTTTTCCTTCGGGACCTCGTAGTAGCGCTCGGCAATTTTCTCAGCCAGATGGGCGATCGCCTTGCGGTCCTCATCCGTCTCCGTCGGCAGTCCGAGCATGAAATACAGCTTGACCTTGTTCCAGCCGCCCTCGAAAGCCTGTCCGGCGCCGTTCAGAATAACTTCCTCCGTCAGACCCTTGTTGATAACGTCGCGCAGACGCTGGGAGCCTGCCTCCGGCGCAAAGGTAAGACTGCTCTTGCGCACATCCTGCACCTTGCTCATAACGTCGAGCGAGAAAGCGTCAATGCGCAGCGACGGCAGGGAAATATTGATGCCGCGACGGCGGCACTCATCGATCAGATAGGTGACCAGCTCCTCCAGCTGGGAATAATCGCTGGAGCTTAAAGAACTGAGAGAAATCTCCTCATGACCGGTGTTTTTCAGCATCGCCTCCGCTGTTTTTTTGAGCATTTCCACGTCGCGCTCTCTGGTCGGACGGTAAAGCATCCCCGCCTGGCAGAAACGGCAGCCGCGGATGCACCCGCGCTGGATCTCCAGCACCACGCGGTCCTGCGTCGCCTTGATAAAGGGCACCACCGGCGCCTGCGGATACACCGATTCCGTCACATTCATGACGATCTGTTTTTCCACTGTCTCCGGCACCCCCGGCGTATTCGGCGCAAACGAAGCAATGGTGCCGTCTTCCTTATAAGTGACATCGTAAAGGGACGGCACGTAGATGCCCGGCACCGAAGCCGCGGCGATCAGAAATTCCCGGCGGCTCTTTCCGGCAACGCGGTATTCCTTATAAAGATCAAGCAGCGCGTCATAGACTGTCTCGCCCTCGCCGATATAAAACATATCAAAAAAATCCGCCAGCGGCTCCGGATTATAGGCGCAGGGTCCTCCGCCGATCACCAGGGGACAGTCCTCCCCGCGCTCTGCCGCCAGCAGCGGAATCTGGCTCAGCTCCAGAACCTGCAGGATATTGGTGTAGCACATCTCATACTGGATCGTAATGCCCAGAAAATCAAACTCCTTTATCGGGTCCTGCGATTCCAGCGCAAACAGCGGGATATTTTTCTCTCTCATGATTTTGTCGAGATCCGTCCATGGCGAGTACACACGCTCGCACCAGACGTCCTCGCGGCGGTTAAACATGTCGTAGAGGATCTGGATGCCAAGGTGTGACATCCCGATCTCGTAGACGTCCGGAAAGCACATTGCAAAGCGCACCTGCATGTCCTTTTTGTCCTTCATCACCGCGTTTACCTCGTTGCCGATATAGCGGGCAGGCTTTTCGATTTTCAGTAATATTTCATCATTTAAAGCGAGTTTTCGCATAAATCTCCTTTCGTTTTTGTGCAGTATATATACTTCTATTCTTCTTGAACAGCACACCAATCCACACTATTGTAAGCTTTTGGCGAAAGGAATTCAAGCAAATCTTTTTCTAATCCCTCTGTCCTCTCAACAGTTTCATCTGCCCCTTTATGACACCCGCATCCCGAAGCGCAGGAAATTGCTTTACCTGCTCTGCTTTACAGCCTGTATCCTTTAGATTTTGAACCAGATTTTCGTATTCGCCATTTCCGTTAAATGTCTGCGGCTTTAACAGCGATTTAATACCCACTCTTCATAAGCCAGTCCTCCTTTCTTTAGTCTCTGTAATCCATCTGTAAGCATTTCTTTCGGACAGGCGACATTCATCCTCAAAAACCCTGCGCCGCTTTTCCCATATTGCCTGCCTTCCGATACATAAAGCCCTGTGGTGTTCCGCAAATACCATGCAAGCTCTGTGGCGCCTCCCAAAAGTTCCCTGCAATCCAGCCACATAAGGTACGTTGCTTCTGACGCGACCGGCTTTATTTCCCCGATATTTTCTTCTATGAAGGCTTTCGCATACTGTTTATTTTCTTCCAGATATTCTCTCAGAGCATCCAGCCACGGGGCTCCTTTTGTAAATGCCGCCACCGCCGCCTGCACTGCAAACGCATTTGGCTCTGCCACCTCGTCTGTATTGACTGCGCGGTACATTTTACTTTGCAGCCCCTCATTTGGGACAAAAACTGCCGCCGTCTGAAGCCCTGCCAGATTAAACGTTTTTGTGGGCGCTATACAGGTAATACTGATTTCCCGGCAGTCCTCTGAAACCGATGCAAACGGGACATACTCCTTCCCCGGCGCAGTCAGGTCACAGTGAATTTCATCAGAAAGAACGATCACATGATGCTTCCTGCACAGTCTGCCGATTCTTGCAAGGGTTTCCCTGCTCCAGATCTTTCCCACCGGATTATGCGGATTGCAGAGGATCATCATGGTGGTCTGTGGGTCTGCCAGATCCTTTTCCAGCTTTTCAAAATCAATCTCATATGCTCCGTCTTCATACCTTAGAGGGCTTTCCAGTACGGTTCTTCCATTATTGACAATTGAATTGAAAAAGATATTGTAAACCGGCGTCTGCACCAGAATCTTTTCGCCCGGCGTTGTCAGCTTTCTCACTGCGCTCGAAATAGCAGGTACCACGCCGGTCACAAACATCAGCCACTCTTTCTCGATCTGAAAATGATGGCGCTTACTCCACCAGTCCTGATATGCCTGATACCACTCATCCGGTATAACAGAATATCCGAAAACGCCATGCTCTGCCCGCTCTGTAATCGCTTTTCTGATCTCAGGGGCAGTCTGAAAATCCATATCTGCCACCCACATGGGAAGCTCCCCATCCTTCACATCCCATTTCATGGAATTGCTGTTTTTTCTGTCGATTATTTCATCAAAGTCATACTTCATTTCTGAACATCTCCTTTTATGATTCTCTGGTTTACCCTGCCTGCTTTATACATTCCCGTTTTCCGGTATCGTCCTCCCGGCAAACGATTCTTATCTTATTTACATCCACCTTATCTTTCTCCAGCGTCAGCTCTCCAATATGATCTGCCTGAATCGTTCCTGCTGTGGGATTTAAAACACTTTCGATTCCGCCCACGATCTGCGCGTCTACCGTGGAATACTCGAAGGCAAGGGTAGTATTTAACAGGCGGCAGTTTTTCATCACCAGATTGTCGATGTAGCACATCCCCTGCAGGCTTTCAATGGTACAATTGACGAGCGTCAGATTCTTTGCGTTCCATCCCAGGTATTCACCGCAGATATAAGAATCATACACGGTCACATTTTCGCTGTTCCAAAAGGCGTCTTTGGACAACAGCCTTGCACTGTGAATTTCCACATTTTGGGCACCGTCAAAAGAGTAGTTGCCTGCCAGACGGAAATTCCGAATCACTATGTTCCGGCTGTTCATGGCAAAATAATCGCCCTTCGCCATCACATCCTCCAGTTCCACTCCATCGCAGTTCCAAAGTGTCTCCGCCGCATTCGGCAGATCTACATGGGAAAGCTTCACACGGCGGCACCGACGGAAATTCTTCGGCGCTTCAATCAGAGAATATTCCACTGTAATATCCTCCGTATACCAGACACCTGCTCTTCCCATTTCCAGCCAGGAACAATCTTTTGCATAAATGTTCTTCGCATACCACAAAGGATATTTCCACTGGAACATACTCCCATAAAGCTCAATATCCCGGCTCTCCTTCAGCGGAGATTCTCCATCCGCAAAAATAGTATCGTAAATTTTAAGATTCTGTCCGCCGAATAAGGCTCTTTCTCCTGTCAGTCTCTGCTGCCGGATCTCCCTGTTTTTTTCTGCATTCATTGTCTCATCTCTCCTTTATTTCTATGTTTTCAATTGTCTTTCCTATGGTTAATTATAAATCATGCCTCTTTATATATCCAATACTTATGAAAAATACTGATTAATGCTTACTAAGCATACTTCTGCAAGCCTCAGCATAACTAAAAGGCATAAAGAACCATCGATGCTCTTCATGCCTCCGGTATGTACTTTTCAAAATATCGAATTATAATCAGTTCTTTGCTTCTGCTTCCAGGGCTTTCCATGCACCGGTCACTTTTGTATCTGTCATTTTATCTGCCCAAACAGCCAGCCCATGATCTCCTCATCGAAGGCAAATTGTCCGCCGCCTCCATGCTGGTTGCTGATTCCACGTTCTGTGAAATACGAACCATCTTTGATGTCAAGTACCAGAAGCTGCTCTATTTCTTCCTCTGAAAGTCCCTGTTCCAGATACCGATCCCGCAGTGCCTCATAGTCTTCTCTTGTCGGTTCGGAACCATAGTATTCATCATCCTCACCGATAGCCAGGTAAACAGGCAGACGGTTCTCCACCACCGGGGCATAATCCCCATCCCATCTGGAGCTGCAGTGCAGATATGCAGTGAACAGTTCCGGGGCCTTTTCCAATACCAGTGACATCGTTTCACCGCCGCCGGAATAGCCGTTAGCATAAACCCGATTGGTATCTATGTTGTATTTTTCCAGAAGATAGCGGGTCAGTGCTATGGTTTGATCTGCCGACGTCTCGCCCCAATCTTCAAGCTGCGGTGCAGCAATGAGCATATTTTCATTGTATTTCTGCGCCTCAAAGGCAAATTCCTCTGCTTTCAGATTCACACCCATCCCCTGAAAATACAGTCCTTCATATCCCGGCAGTGTGACAAACAGGGCATACGGCTCACTTCCATCATAGCTTTCCGGGATATAAATGTGGTAATGGATATCTCCATCATTTTTCGAATGGAGCACATTGTCCATCAAAAATCCGCGGTATTCTTCGGTCCCCGCCGTAACAAGCCGGGAAGTTTCTGACGGAGCAAATGTGTCCTGCTCCTGAGCCTTCGCACGCCCGCAGGCAATTGCGGAAACTGCCAGAAGCAGCGCCATCATCCCGGCTAAAATTTTAGTTCCATTCATGGTTGCCTTCCTCCTGCAGTCCATTGGCCGCTATAATTTGTGCTGAAAGGATTTTTTGTTTCCTTGCTTTCAAATACATTTTAGATGATGGCTCCGGAAAAGTACAATGCCGATTCGTCAAAGCACTATAATCTGTGCGCATACTGTATCTCATTTTTGAATTGAACAGAAAAAGGACAGCAGAGAAAAACCGGGCAGAGACAGGTAATTCCCATCTCTGCCCGACTATAGTTTTTCTGACAAAGTCCGGCGTTTCTCCGTTTCAGGAGAAGCCTGCGCTCCTTTGTTCTACCAAGTTAATTCCAGATACAGATCCTTGTACTGCTTCGCGGAATTATCCCAGGAGAAGTTTTTGTCCATATCTCTCTGAACCATCTCATCCCAGCACCAGCGGTTTGTGAAGTACAGTGTCTTTGCGCGGTTAATTGCATCCAGCAGCAGACCGGCGTCGTAGTTGTCGAAGGTGAAGCCGTTTCCTGTATTTGTAAACATATTGTACGGCTCTACCGTATCCTTCAGTCCGCCCGTCTCGCGCACGATCGGCACAGTGCCGTAATGCATTGCAATGAGCTGCGTCAGACCGCACGGCTCAAACTGTGACGGTACCAGGAAAGCATCCGCACCCGCATAAATCCTGTGCGCTCTCGTCTCATCGTACATGATATTCGAGCAGACATTTCCCTTATACGCATTTTCATAGTAGCGGAAGGAATCCTCGTACATCGCGTCGCCGGTTCCGAGAACAACGATCTGCGTGTGCTCATCCATGATCTGCGGGATGATCGCATTGATCAGGTCGAGCCCCTTCTGGTTTGTCAGGCGGGAGATCAGACCGATCACGAATTTATGGTCATCCTGCTCAAGTCCAAGCTCCTCCTGCAGTCTGCGCTTGTTCTCTTTTTTCTTCTCCAGCACGTTTGTGATATCATAATTTACATACAATCTCTCATCAGTCGCCGTGTTCCAGATATCGTAGTCAATACCGTTGACAATGCCTCTCAGCTTTCCTGAATGATATCTTAAATGAGCATCCAGATTTTCTCCGTAGTACGGCGTTTGGATCTCCCACGCATAGGTATTGCTTACGGTCGTGATGATGTTGGAGTAGGTCAGACCGCCTTTCATCATGTTTGCATCCTGGTAGCCCTCCTTGAGCGCATCCTTATTGAACACATAATCCGGCAGACCGGACCAGTAGCGGATCGTCGGGATGTTGTAAACGCCCTGGAAGCGCAGATTGTGAATGGTGAGGATGGTCTTTGCGGAAGCCAGCTTCGAGGTCTCAAACAGTGTTCTTAAATATACCGGTACCAGAGCTGCCTGCCAGTCGTGGCAGTGAATGATGTTCGGCGTCCAGTCCATGTAGTTAAGCGCTGCCAGCGCCGCTTTTGCAAAGAAGCAGTATTTCGGAATATCGTCAACCAGGTTCGTGTACGGATTTCCGCTGCTGAAAAATTCCTCATTGTCGATGAAGTCATATACCACGCCGTCCCATACATATTCCATGATTCCCACATAGAACGATCTGCCGTCCGCGCAGAGATCCATCTCAAAGGAACCGCGGTACACCATCTTTTCCTGATACTTCCACGGAATACATTTGTAGCGCGGAAGGATTACCTTCACATCGCAGTTCTGTTTCACAAGCGCCTTCGGAAGCGCATACATAACGTCGCCAAGACCGCCGGTCTTTACAAACGGATAGCACTCCGAGCCGATAAACGCAATACTTCTGCGCGGTGTGGTGTATACCTCGTAGGTTGGCTCCTCCACGGCTTTTGCTTCTTCCTCGACCGGTTCTGCTTTCGGCTCCTCAGCCTTCACTTCCTCAACCAGTTCTGCTTTCGGCTCCTGAGCCTTCACTTCCTCAACCGGCTCTGCTTTCGGCTCCTCAGCTTTCACTTCCTTAACCGGCTCTGCTTTCGGTTCCTCAGCCTTTACTTCCTCTGCGGCAGCCGCAGCTTTGGTCTTTCTTGTTCTGGTCGTCTTTGCAGGCTTTTCCTTCGGCTCCGCTGCTTTCGCAGTCTTCGCCGCTCTCTTTGCCTTCGGCTTTTCTTCCTTTGCCGGCTCTTCCGCCTTCACTTCCGGCTCAGCCTTTACCGCCTCTGCCTTCGTTTCTTCTGCTTTCGGTTCTTCCACCTTGGCAGCCTTCGTCGTCTTTGCGGCTTTCTTCTTCGGCTCTTCCGTTTTAGCTGTTGTTTTTACAGCCTTCTCTTTCGGTTCTTCCGTTTTTGCGGTTGTTTTCACAGCCTTTCCCTTCGGTTCTTCCGCCTTAGCTGTTGTTTTCACAGCCTTCTCCTTCGGCTCTTCCGTTTTAGCTGTTGTTTTTACAGCCTTCTCTTTCGGCTCTTCCGCTTTTGCTGTTGTTTTCACAACCTTCTCTTTCGGTTCTTCCGCTTTAGCTGTTGTTTTCGCAGCCTTTTCCTTCGGCTCTTCCGCTTCCTCTGCTGCTTTTGCAGCTTTCGCAGTCTTTGTTGCTCTCTTCGCTTTCGGCTTTTCTTCCTTTACAGGTTCCGTCTTTGCTTCTTCCTTCTTTGTTTCTTCCGTCTTTCCTTCTGCAGCCTTCGGCTCTTTTGCAGGCATCTCAGCTGCCGGGGTGTCCTTTGCAGTAGCTTTTGCTTCTTTTGCTTCCACTGCAGCAGTTTCCACCGGAGTTTCCGGTGTGGCCGCCGATGCTGTTGCTTTCTTTCTTGCCATATAGCACCTCCAAAATAATCTATCTTCGTTTTCTTAATTTTAGTATTCAATAATGTGGGTCAGAAGTAATTGTATCACAAATATTACCCAAAGGCAAATAGGAGAATGCAAAATGATTCAAAAAAGAACTGCCGCATTACACAGCAGTTCTCGCTTTTCTTAATATAAAAATTCCTTTACGCCCGGAATGCTTCCTTATACACGCCCGTGATGATATTCACGCATGTCTCCAGCCCGAGCGCCCCGCTGTCCAGGGCAAGATGATAATTGGCGGCATTTCCCCATTCCATATCGGTGTAGTGCTGATAATATGCCCTTCTCCGCTCGTCCTTATCCTTCAGACGCTTTTCCGGCGTTTCCTCGCGCTCGCCATACACCTCGACGATGCGCTTTGCACGGAATGCCATGTCCGCGTGGATAAACACCGGCAGCACGCACGCCTTATCCCTCAGGATGTAGTCGGCGCACCTGCCGACGATCACGCACGGTTCCTTCCTGGCAAGCTCCAGAATAATCTGCTGCTGTTTCTGCCACAGATGATCCTGCATGGACATGCCCTTTGTGTCGCGCGCGGCAAAAGCGTTTACAAACCTGCTCCTGTGCGAAGCGTACTCGCCCTGCTCTTTGATGTACTCCGCGTCAAATCCTGTCTCCCGCGCGATCTTTTCAATGATCTCGTAATCGTAGCAGGGAATTCCAAGCTTCTGCGCTGTTTCTTTTCCAATGGTTCGTCCGCCGCTGCCAAATTCACGGCTGATCGTGATAATTTTACTGCTCATAGCTCCTTTCCTCCTTCTCTTTTTTGTTTTTGCATTTTTTCTCATCCGTTCGCTTCGCCGGCAGTGAGCGCCTGCTCAGGTGCTTCATTAAGCTCCCGGTAGGTGCGCCGGATCACGATTGCTGCAATAATAAAAGTCAGAATATCCGCTGCCGGGAAGGAATACAGCAGACCGTCCAGCCCGAAAAAGATCGGGAGAATAATCGGCAGCGCCACGCCCAGAATAATCTCACGCGTCAGAGAAATAATAGTGGACTGCACTGCTTTTCCAAGCGCCTGCAGGTAGATAAACGTACCTTTATTCAGCATCGCCAACGGCATCATGCACAGATAAATGCGGAAACTCTTCACGGCAAATTCTGTATAGTAAGCGCTTTCATTGGCCGCGCCGAAAATACCGATGAGCTGCTTCGGGAACAGCTCCACGATCAGCAGTGCGATCAATCCAAGCACAAATTCACCTGTCAGCAGATAGGTAAAGAGCTGCTTTGCGCGGTCCTTTCTCTTTGCACCGATATTATAGCCGACCACCGGGATACATCCTGCCGCCATGCCGATCGCAACGGAGATTGCAATCTGGAAAAATTTCATGACAATGCCGAGCACTGCCAGCGGAATCTGCGCGTACTCCGCCTGGGAAAAGACCGGATCGAGCGCGCCGTATTTTGTACACATATTCTGCACCGCCGCCATGGACACCACCAGCGATGCCTGCGCAAGAAAGCTGGTAATGCCAAGCACAAGAAATTTCTTTATCAGTCTGCCCTGCAGTGAAAAACTGCTCTTTTCCAGCTTCACCGCCTTCATGTGGCACAGATACCAGATGGACAGTCCCGCCGTGAGTATCTGGCCGGCAACCGTCGCGACCGCCGCGCCCATCATGCCCATGTGCAGCGGATAGATCAGAATCGGGTCGAGGATAATGTTGACGACCGCGCCGGACACAGTGGCGATCATTGCAAATTTGGGGCTTCCGTCAGAGCGGATGATTGGATTTGCCGCCTGCCCGAACATATAAAACGGTACACCGAGCGCGATCCAGAAGAAATATTCCTTCGCGTTCACATAGGTCTGCTCATTTACCTTGCCGCCGAAAAAAGTCAGGATCGGCTCCATCGCGATCAGATAGACCGCCGTCAGGATAATGCTGGCGCCGACGCAAAGGATAATTGCATTTCCAATGCTTTGATGAGCGTCCTTCCTGCGGTTCGCACCAAGACTGATGCTGACGAAAGCACAGCAGCCGTCGCCGATCATCACCGCGATTGCAAGCGCCACTACTGTCAGCGGGAATACTACGGTGTTCGCCGCGTTTCCGTAGGAGCCGAGATAATCGGCATTTGCGATAAAGATCTGGTCCACGATGTTATACAGAGCTGCCACCAGCAGGGAAATAATGCAGGGAATCGCGTATTTCCGCATCAGCGTCCCGATTTTTTCTGTTTCCAGAAAAGCGTTTGATTTTTGTTCC
Source organism: Marvinbryantia sp. (assembly GCF_047017445.1). Taxonomy (NCBI): domain Bacteria; kingdom Bacillati; phylum Bacillota; class Clostridia; order Lachnospirales; family Lachnospiraceae; genus Marvinbryantia; species Marvinbryantia sp. Next base: position 20,885 of record NZ_JBKXTT010000016.1, read on the forward strand.
ATAATGTTCTCCTCCTTACAAAAAAAGTGTGCGGCACATTTGAGCTGGATTTACGCCCTGCTCAGGCCACACACTGCTTTTAAAATGGTTATTACAAAAATAACGAGCGGTATAAACTGGATTTACGCAGTTACGCCACTCGTTACTGTTATTTTACTGATTTTTGCCAGACTTGTCAAATGGATTTTTTAAAAAATCTACCTGTGCGACAGCTCCTCGGCGATATCCTCCCAGCTCACGCCGCGCTCCGCCATCAGCACCATCATATGATAAAGGAAATCGCTGATCTCGTACTTGATTTCCTCCGGGTTCGGATTTTTGGCAGCGATGACAATCTCCGTCGCCTCTTCGCCCAGCTTTTTGAGGATCTTGTCAATCCCCTTGTCAAAGAGGTAATTGGTGTAGGAGCCCTCCTTCGGATTTTTCTTGCGATCCTGGATCACGCCCATGACATCCTCAAGCACTGTCTCTGTGCTGCGGTACGCCGACTGCGGCGGCACCACGTCGCGGTAAAAACAGCTCGTGTTGCCGGTGTGGCAGGCAGCTCCCACCTGCAGAACCCTTGCGAGCAGCGTGTCGTTGTCACAGTCCAGGGAAATCTGCTTTACAAACTGATAATGCCCGGACGTCTCCCCCTTCAGCCACAGCTCTTGGCGGCTTCTGCTGAAATACGTCATCCGTCCTGTGATCAGCGTCTGCTGAAACGCCTCCTCGTTCATATAGGCAAGCATCAGCACCTGCTTTGTCCGGTAGTCCTGCACGATCACCGGAACCAGCCCGTCCGCATTTGTCTTCAGGTCGCTCCAGGAAAACGCGCTTTCCAGAGACTGCACACAGATGCCAAGCTCCGTAAGGCTTCTGCGCAGACTCACAAAATCCAGCTCAGACGCAGCGCACGTAGAAATGCCCGCCACTTTGTCAAGCTTTAAAAGTGCGCCGATACGCTCCGGCTGCATATCAGAAAATACCGGTATCGTCGCCAGAGGCATACTCTTTACCGCCTCATAAATATGACGGTTATCGCCGAACAGCAGCGCCACCGACGCAAATTCCTTTAAATGCTCGCTGCTTCTCGTGATTGCAGCAAAATCATCAATACAAATGCCGATTTTTTCTTTTCCAAAGCGCCTGGAGACCTCCTCAAGCATATCAGCGTTGCTCTGCTTCGACATATTCAAAAACGCACAGCCGCATCCGGCATACAGCATCTTTTTAATATCCTCCACGCGGTTCATATGACCGCCGCCGATCAGCGGAATATCCACCGCCCGGCTGATTTTACGGATAACGTCCAGGTTTGCCTCATGCTCCGCATCGCTGTCCGAAAGGTCAAAGATAATCAGTCCGTCCGCTCCGTTTTTTTCGTAAAGACGCGCGATCTGCACAGCGTCCCCGTCGTCATACAGCCGGCTGTTTTTCAGACTTATGACTGCTTTTTCGTTTTTCAGAAAAATATGGGTAAATAATTTCTTATTCTTCATATCCATTTCCTCGTATGCTTTCTATAAAGTACCTTTGGTCGACAATACCCCGGCGATACGGTCGTCCGTCATGGTCGCCATGTCGAGCGCTTTCGCAAACGCCTTAAACGCGCACTCCGCGATGTGGTGATTGTTCACCCCGGAAAGCTGCTTAAAGTGCAGATTCATCCCGGCGGAATAGGAAACCGCATAAAAAAATTCCCGCACCATCTCCGTGTCCATGTCGCCTATTTTTTCCACGGTAAAAGTAAGGTCCGATTCCAGATACGGTCTGCCCGACAGATCCACCGCGCAGAGCACAAGCGCGTCGTCCATCGGAAGGATCACGTGACCAAATCTGCGAATCCCCTCCTTGTCGCCGACCGCCTTTTTGATTGCCTCGCCGAGCACGATCCCGGTGTCCTCGATGGTGTGGTGGGAATCCACCTCCACATCCCCGCGAATCTTTGCATTCAGGTCGAATAAACCATGTCTGGCAAATCCGTTCAGCATATGATCCAGGAAAGGAATCCCGGAATCCACGCTGCACGCTCCGCTCCCATCAATGTTTAAGGTCAGTCTGATACTTGTCTCCTTTGTCTCTCTCTGCACTACCGCTATTCTGTCCGGCATAGGCTCTTCCTCCAGTTCTTCCTGGAATTTTCATATTCCATTTCTATAGGGACATTATAATCACAAACGCACCCCTTGTCAAACGCAATCGGCGCTTCAATGATCCTCCAAAATTCCATTGGAGTAGTTACCCCAATTATTTAAAAATCCCTTAATTTTTCAAAATAATCTATACAACTTTTTTGCTCTGTGCTATACTGCAAAAGAAAGAGAACATATTCGAAAGGAGAATATTATGAGCAAAAAATTTCTTGCAACAGTATTAGCATTTAGCGTATGCAGCGTTCCGTTTGTTGCATATGCAGAGGATGTCACCGCAGACTCTCTGCTGGAGGCATCGCAGGAGGCTGGCAAAAACGTATCCTCCATGTCACTTACTATGGGACTCAACATGGACGCCGGGCTGGAGATCTCCACCGACGGCGCCGCTGCATCCTCCTTTGGCATTGCGATGACCGGCGATTTTGATGTAAAGACCATCGTCGACCCGATGCAGATGGAAATGACCGGCACCTACGACGTCTCCGTTCTTGGACAGGCGATCACGATGGACATGGATATGTACATGATCGTTTCTGAAGATGGAAATACCGTTGATACTTACGCAAAGGTAATCACGGGCGGTGAGGATTCCGGCTGGGAGCATCAGCGCACCGATATGTCAGAGCTTCTGGATATGTTCGGCGTAAGCAGCATGGATGATCTGCAGAGCATGGATCTGCAGGACATTCTTCCGGACGACGTGGAGATCAACTGGGATATGACAGAGAATGACAGCAGCTACACACTGTCCACAGCTCTGATGTTCAGCCAGTTTATGCCGTTGATCGAATCATCGCTTGAAGCTGCCGGTGAAACCCTGGATGAGGAAAGCTTAAGCATAGTGGAAGCGCTTATGGACAGCTTGGGAATGAACCTCTCCTACACGATCGACAAGGAATCCAGTCTGCCGCTTTCCATGCACATGGACTTCAATAACTCCGACCTGTCTGTATTCGACTCGCTGGTTACTGCTATGATGGCTGAGTCCATGTCCACAGAAGAGGGCGTTGATTCCTCCGACATGCAGTGCAGGCTGATCCTGAACGATCTGTCTGTTGATGCAGGCTATACCTACGATGACGTGACTGAGATCACCGTTCCGGCAGATGCGCTCGCAACGGAAGCTGTCGATCCGACCGAGGAGCTGCAGGGTGTGCTGGATGAAGCGCTGGAAGCTGCATCCGAGGCAGAATCAGAATCATAAAACAACAATAAAATAACATTTCTGCTGAATTTTGAAGGCTGCCGCGTAAATGCGGCAGCCCTTTTTCTGCTCTCATTCTGCTATTTTTCAAACCTCACATGGATGGAATTTGCATGAGCCGTGAGCTGCTCCGCCTTCGCGAAGGTTTCAATATCCTCGTGAACCGCCTCCAGCGCCTCCCGTGAGTAATACACAATACTGGATTTTTTTACAAAATCATCGACGTTCAGCGGCGAGAAAAATCTTGCCGTTCCGTTTGTCGGCAGCACATGGTTCGGACCGGCAAAGTAATCGCCAAGCGGCTCGCTGCTGTACGGTCCGATAAAGATCGCCCCGGCGTTGCGGATTTTTGTCATCACCTCAAAGGGATTCTCCGTCATGATCTCCAGATGCTCCGAGGCGATATCGTTGGCCGCCTCAATCGCCGTCTCCAGACTGTCCGCCACCAGAATATAGCCAAAGTTATCAAGCGATTTCTGAATGATTTCCTTTCGGGAAAGAACGGAGACAAACTGCTCCACCTGCGCGGACACCTTTTCGGCAAGCTGCCGGCTTGTCGTGATCAGGATCGCGGACGCCATCTCGTCATGCTCCGCCTGCGAGAGCAGATCCGCTGCCACATAGCGCGGATCGGCGTTCTCATCGGCAAGTACAAGGATTTCGCTCGGTCCCGCGATAGAATCAATATTTACAAAGCCGTAAACGGCCTTTTTTGCGAGCGCCACATAGATATTGCCCGGTCCCACGATCTTGTCGACCTTTGGAATAGACGCTGTTCCGAAAGCAAGCGCCGCGATTGCCTGGGCGCCGCCCACTTTATAGACCTCATCCGCTCCGGCTTCCTTTGCGGCAACCAGCGTTGTCGGATTGACCTTCCCTTCTGCATTGCAGGGCGTTGTCATGATAATTTTTTCTACGCCGGCCACCTTTGCCGGAACAATATTCATCAGCACGGAGGACGGATAGACCGCTTTCCCGCCCGGCACATAAACGCCCACGCGCGCCAGCGCTGTTATCTTCTGTCCGAGCAGCGTTCCGTCCGGCTTGCTGTCAAACCAGCTATAACGCTTCTGCTTTTCATGATAAGCGCGGATATTCACCAGTGCCTTTCGAATGACGGAAAGAAGCTGCTCATCCACCTCGCGATACGCCTGAGCGACTTCCTCCTTTGTCACGCGGATATTTTCCGCAGTGATATCGGCGCGGTCAAACTGCTTAGTGTAAGCAAACACCGCCTCATCTCCGCGCGCGCGGACATTCTCCACGATTTCCGCCACGCGCCCCTCATATTCCCCGTAATTCTGCGGGCTGCGCTTTAACAGATTCTCCAGAAGATTCTGCTTGCTCTCCTCTGTCAATGTAACGATTTTCATCCTGCCACCTCTTCTACAATGCTTCCTTCAGCGCGTTCAATATTTTCGTGATGCGTGCGCTCTCCATCTGCATACTGACGCGGTTCACGACCACGCGCGCGGAGAGCGGGCATACCTCCTCCAGAACCTCCAGACCGTTTTCCCGAAGCGTGGAGCCGGTCTCCACGATATCGACGATCACCTCGGAAAGTCCGACAAGCGGCGCCAGCTCGATAGAGCCGTTCAGCTTGATGATCTCAACGGTCTGATGTTTCTTATTGTAAAAATACTCTTTTGCAATATGCGGATATTTCGTCGCCACCCGGATCTGCTCCTGGTGCTGCAGAAGCTCCTTCGCCCGCGCCGGTCCGCACACACACATCCGGCATTTTCCAAAGCCGAGATCCAGCACCTCGTAAAGCTTGCGCCCCTCCTCGTCGATGGTATCCTTTCCGACCACCCCGATATCAGCGGCTCCGTATTCTACATAAGTCGGCACATCCGGTCCCTTTGCCAGGAAAAATTTCAGTTTATATTCTTCGTTCGTGAAAATCAGCTTTCTGGTGTCGGGATCCTTCATCTCCTCGCAGGTGATCCCGCATTTCTCCAGAAGCGCCAGCGTCTGTCTGGCAAGCCGTCCCTTGGTGAGGGCAAATGTAAGATATCTCATACGCGTTCCTCCAGCTTCAGCACAGCAGCCTTCCCTTCTGCGCGGAGCGCCTGTGCCTGTTTGATCGCTGCCTCCTGCTCTGAGGGCGTATAGCGGATTTCCACCGGCGGCTCCCCAGGCTCCTGCATGATATTCTGACGGCTCAGTGCCGCAAGCAGCTCATCCGCCACCACCACAAATCCGATGGACGGCGCATCTTTTCCAAAATGTGCGAGCAGATTGTCGTAGCGTCCGCCTTTCACCACCGCGTCTCCTGTCCCGAAGGTATAACCGCGGAAGAAAATGCCGGTATAATAATTATAGCGGCTCAGCATACTGAAATCAAAGCTGACATACCGCGTCACGCCGTAGTATTCCAGGATCCGATGGATCTCCTTCAGACGCACGACCGCGCGATCCGCCCCTTCATTGCAGGCAAGCGCATGTGCCCGGTCAAGAATTTCCACAGAACCGTACAGCGACGGGAGCGAAAGCAGCGCTTTCTTCTGCCGCTCTTCTATCTCCATGCCGGACAACAGGCTCTCCACCCCGAACAGATTGCGGTTTGAGATGAAATCCTTCAGCTCGCCCTCCGTCTCCTCCGGAATATCCATGTCCTTTATAATGCTCTTAAAGTATTCTACCTGTCCGATGCTGATCTGAAACTCCTCCAGACCGGCTTTTTTCAGACAGTCCACCACCATTGCAATGATCTCTGCGTCCGCCTGCGCGTTATCCGCGCCGATCATTTCCGCGCCGATGTGCGTGTTCTCCTTTAAGCGCCCCTGGTAGCTGGAATGGTTTATGAAGGTTTTTCCCTCGTAGCAGAGGCGCAGCACGTCCTCTTTTCCGTCAAAATATTTGGATACCGCCCGCGCAATGGACGGCGTGATATCCGGGCGCAGCACCAGCGTGTTGCCCTCCCGGTCAAAAAATTTGTACAGCTCGCGCGAGGGAATCGTACCAACGTCGCTCCCGAACACATCGAAAAACTCAAAGGTCGGCGTCTCGATATCCTGGCAGCCGTAGGACTTCAGCACATCGTGCAGGTCTTTTTGCAGGCGCAGCTTGCGCTCGCATTCCCCGTTATAGATATCGCGGACTCCCTCCGGCGTATGTAATAATCTCTGGTTCATAGGTCTCTCCATATCGTTCCATTTGCAGCAGAAGTTTGCTGCATCATTGCGCACTGCTGTCTGTTTCGCTTTACCATGGTGCAGTGCTAATTCGTGAAATCACCTGTTTATTATACTACAGAAAGGCAGATTGTCAATCCCTTTTCAGTAAATCCTTCTGCAGCCCCTCCAGATAGGGAACAAGCACACCGTGACCGCGGTGCAGCAGGTACTCCCGGTCAAGCTCCTCGTAGCGGAAGCTCTTGCGCCCGCCCGCCTCTCTGCGGTCCCAGAATTTTTTGACATCCGTAAAGGGCAGATAAAAGATCTCATCCCGCCCGGTATAATAAATAATTAAGAAGGAGACGCCGCCCTGCTTCTCGAAATTTTCCATAAAGCGCATCTGATGCGGATGGATATTCTGGAGAGCAAACGTGTCTGTCGTACACTCCTTGGCGTCAAAGCAGACGGGAACGCCCTGCACGCAGCCGATATAGTCCACCGTGCTTTTCTGGTCAAAATACGCCAGCGTGATGTGGCGGTTTTCCTTATCAATTTTGATGGGGGTGATCGGCGTCGGTATCTTCTGGATCAGCGCAAGCCCTTTTTCCAGATAAGCCTCGTTTGACCGGTTGATCAGATCCTCCAGAAGAGAACCGCGCAGTCCCCGCGAATTCCAGGTTGCCATTTTCTTCCTCCATATCGTTCATATCGCAGCCCGCATCCGTCAGGATCCTCTGAAAATCCTCTGGCAGCGGTGCGGTAAATTCCTGCCCGGAGAGGTGCGAAAGCGTCCCCGTCAGTTCCGGGAATTTCATCTGATAGGCATGAAGGAGCTGCCGGTGCAGGTGATATTTCTTCTGATACCAGGTGTTCTTACGGTTATCGCCGTATTTTTCATCCCCGATGATCGGATGCCCGATACTGGCAAGATGCGCGCGGATCTGATGCGTCCGCCCGGTAATCAGCCAGATTTTCAGAAGCGTTACCTTTTCATCCGTCCAGAGCGGCATGTACTGCGTTGCAATCGGCTTTGCGTCCTTATCGCCCGGATCTGTCGCAGAAACCGTCACTTTATTTGTCTGCGCATCCTTCACAAGAAAACCCTCCAGACGCTGCCCTTTTCTGAGTGCGCCCGTGACAAGGCAGAGATAATACTTGTGCAGGCTGCGGCTCCGCAGTGCCTCCGACATTGCCTGCAGCCCCGCCAGGCTTTTTCCGGCAAGCAAAAGACCGCTTGTATTGCGGTCCAGACGATTGCAGACAGAGGGACGGAAGGTCTGCATTTCCGTTTCCGTAAGCTCTCCCTTCTGCAGGAGATAGGCGAGAAACCGCTCATTTGCCGACACATCCTCCGGGCGGCTCTTCTGCGAGAGCAGCCCCGCCGGTTTATTAAAAATCAGGATATCGCTGTCCTCGTAGATGATCTGCTCTGGCGAAAGCGCCTCTGCCTTTCGCAGGGCTGTGGTCTGCGCGCGCTCCTTTACGGAAAATTTTTCATATGTCTCGTCCGATACAAAAATGCGGATGCAGTCGCCCTTCGCCGTAATCTCATTCCCGGAAGCCTTTTTCCCGTTCAGCGTGATATTCTTCTTGCGCATCATCTTATAAAAAAAGCTCTTCGACGCCTGATTTAAGTAGCGCGCGAGCAGCTTATCCAGACGCTGCCCCGCCTCATTTTCCCGCACGATGATTTCCTTCATAATTCCTCCATTACAGACAAATGCACAAAAGCACGCTCTTCACCAGCTCGTCCCTGGTTGCGTCCGGATACCGTTCATCCGGCTTGAAGGTCGCTGCCGCCTCAATCTCATCGCGGTTTGCATAAAGCTCATCCACGCGGCGCAGAAATGCTTTCTGCTCCGTAAAAATCTTCACGTTGGAGCGATAGCCGTTTCCCTGCAGGATCTTTTTGATATGCTGCTGCAAGTACTCCTTATCCACCTTCGCATCCTCGCTGTAGCATACCACATTCTGTCCGCAGATCACAATACACGGCAGCGGATAATTTTTCTTTTCCGAACTGACAGTCGTCTCATAGACCGCCGTCAGATCCCTTACATGCCTGCTAAACAGCTCGTAAAGCTCTGCTTTCATCGGCTTCTGCATACAGATCATGATCATGCCGACCGCACACTTGCTCGCCGGAAGGCAGCCCATGATCGCCACAAACGTAAACAGATTTTTTCGTGTACCCGTCTGCAGATACCCGGTGACATAGATCAGGATCGGGATTGCAAACAAAACAATCGTGAGCAGGATCCGTTTCTTCTTTTCGTAGTTAATATACCCGTAGGTTCCCTTTGGTTTTTTCTTCATTATTTCGCCTTCTTATGCACATTTCGAATCGTTTTTTTCTTCGCGCCGTTCATCCGCTGTCCGCCCGGCGACTTTTTTTCACCGGATTTTCCCCGCCCGGCTTCCGCCGCATTCTTTCCCGGACGCGGGCGGATCAGACATTTTTTGTCATAACCGATCAGATCGGTCCTGCCCGCGCGGATGAGCGCTTCTTTTACAAGCTCGTAATTTTTCGGGTTGCGGTATTGGATCAGTGCGCGCTGCATCGCCTTTTCGTGCGGATTTACCGGCACATAGACCTTCTCCATCGTGCGCGGATCGACGCCGGTGTAGTACATGCAGGTGGAGATCGTGGAGGGCGTCGGATAGAAGTCCTGCACCTGCTCCGGCATGTAGCCGAGATCCCGCAGATACTCGGCAAGCTCCACCGCCTCCTTCATGGTCGAACCCGGATGCGACGACATCAGGTACGGCACCAGAAACTGATTTTTGCCGCATTTTTCATTTAACCGCTTATATTTCTGCACAAACCGCTGATAGACATCGTTTTTCGGCTTACCCATCTTTTCAAGCACTGCGTCTGATACATGCTCCGGAGCGACCTTTAGCTGTCCGCTCACATGATGCTCCACAAGCTCTTTAAAAAAGGTGTCGTCCTTATCCGCCAGCAGATAATCAAAGCGGATGCCGGATCGGATAAACACCTTTTTCACCTTCGGCAGCGCCCGCAGCTTGCGAAGAAGCGCAAGATAATCGCTGTGATCGGCGATCAGATTTTTGCAGGGCTGCGGAAACAGACACTGCTTTTTCGGACATACGCCCTTCGTGAGCTGCTTTTCACATGCCGGATGCCGGAAATTGGCGGTCGGTCCGCCCACATCGTGGATATAGCCCTTAAAATCCTTATCCTGGATAAACTTCTCCGCTTCCGCGAGCAGCGATTCATGGCTGCGCGTCTGGATGATCCGCCCCTGGTGAAAGGTCAGCGCGCAAAAGCTGCAGCCGCCGAAGCAGCCGCGGTTGCTGATCAGAGAATACTTTACCTCCTCGATTGCAGGTACTCCGCCGTCTTTTTCATAGGACGGATGATACGTCCGCTGATACGGCAGCGCGTACACCCGGTCCATCTCCGCCTGCGAGAGCGGCTTCTGCGGCGGGTTCTGCACCACATAGACACCGTTCGGATACGGCTCGATGAGACGCTTTCCGGAAAACGGATCGGTGTTGCAGTACTGCGTGTAAAAGCTCTTCGCGTAATTGATGCGGTCTGCCTTTAAAGCATCAAAGGAGCACAGCAGAGTGGCATCGTACACGCCGGAGAGGTCTTTTGTCTTATAAACCGTTCCGTCAATAAAGGTGATATCACGCACCGCGATCCCGGCTGCAAGCGCGTCGGCGATCTCCACGATACAGCGCTCTCCCATTCCATAGGACAGAAGATCCGCCCCGGAGTCAAGCAGAATTGAGCGCTTGAGGGAATCCGACCAGTAATCATAGTGTGCAAGTCTGCGCAGGCTTGCCTCGATACCGCCGATAATGATCGGCTTTTGCCGGAAGGTACGGCGGATCAGATTGCTGTAGACGACCGTCGCATGATCCGGGCGCTTTCCCATTACGCCGCCCGGCGTGAAAGCGTCCGTTTTTCTGCGCTTTTTCGACACGCTGTAATGATTCACCATGGAATCCATATTTCCGGAGGACACCAGAAAGCCAAGCCGCGGCTCTCCGAGGACGGCGATACTTTTATCGTCCTTCCAATCCGGCTGCGCGATAATCCCGACCCGATAGCCGTTCGCCTCCAGCACCCTGCTGATGATCGCATGTGCAAAAGAGGGATGATCCACATAGGCATCCCCGGTTACAAGCACAAAATCAAGCTGTTCTATCCCTGCCGTCTCCATATCTGCTCTGGAGACCGGCAAAAATCCGTCACTCATGCGCTGCCCCTTTCCGTAAATCATCTATTTCCTTCTGCGAGAGAAGTCTGCTCTCCCCCGCCTGCAAAGCCGGATCCAGCACCAGGCTGCCCATGCGCAGACGCTTCAGATATAGCACTGTCTTTCCGACTGCCGCAAACATCCGCTTGATCTGGTGGAATTTTCCCTCCTGGATAGTCACATACACTTCCGAGATCTCCCCGACGGAGAGAATTTCCAGAACCGCCGGCATCGTCGGGCGATCCTCCCCTATATCAAGCCCGTCCTGAAAACGGGCAATGTCCTCCGGCGTCACCTCGCCCTGTACGCGCGCAAAGTAGGTCTTATCCACATGCTTTCCCGGCGCCAGCAGCCGGTGCGCCAGATCGCCGTCGTTTGTGATAAGAAGAAGTCCCTCCGTGTCAAGGTCGAGCCTTCCAACCGGAAACAGATCCTTTTTGCGCGCAGACGTGATATAATCCATCACCGTTTCGTAGCGCGCATCCCGGGCCGCCGTCACACAGCCTGCAGGCTTATAAAGCATGTGGTATTCAAATTCCGAATAAAAAACCGGCTGCCCATCCAGACAGATCACATCGCTTTCGGCGTCTGCCTTGCTGTCCGCGTTTTTACAGACCGTGCCGTTCACCGTCACTCTGCCCTTCCGGATAAAATTCTTCACTTCGCTGCGCGTGCCCGCGCCGCTCGCCGCAAGCAGCTTATCCAGTCTGATCGTTCCCATACTCTCTCCCCGTCGGCTTTTCTCGTACGCCGCATCCATCTCCCGGTTTCCACAGCAGATACGCTTTGCTTTTTCAATGAGTCCTACTGCATCCGCCAGCCGGCATAATATTTATTTTTCAGCATACCGCCGCGATTCTTTGCCCATCCGAGCGGAAAACCGTCCGTACACACCAGCGTCCATCCGTCAGCTGTCCGGTCTGCCTCGTCCTCCGTCAGCGTAACCGTCTCTCCTTTTAGATAGCGCACGGTGCGCGCATCCTCCGCAGCAAACGAAATGCTGTTTTTTGCCTCGCTTTGCTTTAGAAACATCGCAAGCGCCTGCGACGGCTCAAAGCCGTGCTGTCTGCATTCTCCTAAGAGAAGCCCGGTTCGCAGATAACGAAGCTCTCTGCTGAGCGAAGCCCCGGGCGGCAGCGCGTACAGCCGCTCTTTTAACGAAAAAATCCGCCAGCCGTCAAAGCGCTTCTTCAAATAACGCTCAGAAAACTCCTGCCACTGCGCGGGCGTCTTCTCCGGCTTTTCACGATCCGGTATCCCGCTGCGCATGCGGGCTTGTTTTTCCTGACAGAGACGCCCCAGCTCCAATGCTGCCCTGTCACTTTCAGAAAGCTCTTCGACACGAAAATCGTTTCCAGTGCAGGAGCTTTCTTTCGCTGTTTTTTCAAGAACGGCAGCGAAATGTCCCTCGCCCCGGACACTGTGCGGATAAAGCCGCACGCAGCCCGCAAGTTTTTCAGGCAGATCTGCTCCGCCCGGCACCTCCGCCGCGATCAGCCGCATTTCCGGATGCTTCTTTAAAAGCGCAAGCACCGTCTCCTCATTTTCTTCCACGGAAAAAGTACAGGTGGAAAACACCATCCTGCCGCCCGGTCTGAGCATCGCTGTCGCCGCATCCGCAATTTCCCTCTGAAGCGGCGCATAGTATGCGGGGCCATGCACTTTATACGCCTTTTTCATAGCTGGCTCCCGGCGGAACATCCCCTCGCCGGAGCAGGGCGCGTCCACCAGGACCCGGTCAAAATATTCCGGGTAAATGTCCTTAAGCTTTTCGGGCGTCTCGCTGCACACACAGACATTTCCGATCCCATGCTGCTCCAGATTTTTCAGAAGCGCCTTCGCGCGGGAAGCGCTGACATCGTTTGCCACCAGCAAACCCATCTCTGCCAGACGGCTTCCAAGCTCCGTTGCCTTTCCGCCGGGAGCCGCGCACAAGTCCAGGATCCGCTCGCCCGGTTTCGCCCCCAAAAGCGCCGCCGGAAGCATCGCACTCGGCTCCTGCACATAATAAAGCCCTGCATAGTAGTAAGGATGCTTCGTCACCGCGTCGTCCGCCGTCACATAAAATCCATTTTCCGTCCAGGGAACCGGCGCAAGCGGAAACGGGCTGATTTTCTGAAACTCTTCCGCCGAAATCTTACCGGTATTCACCCGGATGCCCTGCGCACTTTCCTTTTCAAAGCTCTCTATGTACGCCGGATAAGCCTCTCCAAGAAGCTCCTTCATATTTTCTGCAAAATTCTCCGGTAATTCCATCTTCATGTCGTTTCTCCACAGGTAAAGTTCAGCTCCTGCGCCCGATACCCTTCTGAAATCATGTCAAGCTGCCTGTGAAAGCGCTCCAGCTTCTCCAGATCATTCTCCGCATAAACCTCATAAAATTCTGCCTGGATCTTGGCGATCTCCCGCTTGTTGGCATACTTGTAGAGATTCTGAATGTTATTTAAGATCTCTGCGACCAGATTCGTCTGATGCTGCATGGAATTCTGTGCATCCATGATCTCATCGCGCACCAGGGACATTTCGTTATCCAGCACCACGATCGCATCGGCCGATTTTAACAGCTTTTCACGGATATGATCCGGGATATTCTGTTTATATTTGTACTGCAGCGAATGCTCGATCGTGGACCAGAAATTCATCCCCATCGTGCGGATCTGGATCTCCGCCTGGATCGTCTTCGGACCGTTCATCAGCTCTACGGAATAGCTTATGATCACATGATAACTGCGGTAGCCGCTCGTCTTTGCGTTTGTGATATAGTCCTTCTCATGCGTTACCGACATATCGCCGCGGCTGCGGATCAGATTGACGACCTTGGGAATGTCTTCGACAAACTGACAGATAATGCGGATACCGGCGATATCCTCCATACGCTCCTCGATCTCTGACATCTCAATATTTTTCTTCTGCATCTTATCCAGAATACTGGAGATCGTCTTTACACGTCCCGTAACCTGCTCGATCGGGCAATATACCCCGCGCGATTTATATTCATAACGTAAATGCTCAAATTTTGTGGTCAGTTCCCGTACCGCTAAATCGTATGGATCTAACAAATCCCGCCAAATCTGTATTTCCATGCTGTAATCCTGCCTTTTTAAAATTTTCGTATCTATTCAGCCAGGCAAATCATGTTCTAATCCCCGCCGGACATAAATAGAGTATAACACATCCTTTCCCCCGGTTCAACTTATTCAGTTTTTCAGGGAGGTTCTTCATGAAAAATTTATATTTCGGCATTCCTGCCGTTTCCGCTTTCTTTTTTGTACTTCTGTTTCCGCAGGAGAGCTTCGCCGCCGCCGGCAGCGGACTGCTGCTCTGGTACGAGACACTTGTGCCGACTCTGCTCCCGGTGATGATCCTCTCGCATCTTTTGCTCTCCTCCAACCTCGCCCTTGTTTTGGCCGGACGCATTGCACGTCCGCTGACCGCTCTTTTGTCCATCTCGCCCTCCGGTGCCTATGCCCTCCTTGTCGGCTTTTTCTGCGGCTGTCCGATGGGCGCAAAGGTGCTCTCTGACCTCAGGGAAAATCAGCAGATTTCCGAGACGGAAGCTTCTTACCTTGCTGCCTTTATCAACAATATCAGCCCCGCTTTCCTGACGAATTTTCTGGTGCTCAGGCATCTGAAGGCACCCGCGCTGCTTTTGCCGACGCTCGTCATTTTGTTCGGTGCGCCGCTGCTGTACGGATTGTTTTCCAACCACCGCTACCGTATGCAAAAAAAGAACGAACCACACACCGTCTTCCCGTCCGGAAGCTCGGAAAATGTCCCTGCCGGGAGAGAGGCGGAAAAAAACAAGGCACCCGCCAAAGCAATCACATTTGCCATGGTCGATGCCTCAATTACAGACAGTATCTGCAGTATCACAAAACTGGGCGGATATATCCTCCTCTTTGCCATTTTCACCGCAATGATTGACGTGCTGCCGCTGGATTCCCCTTATCCCGCAGCGATCCTCTCCGGGATCGTCGAGATCAGCAGCGGCATCCACAGGATCGCAGCACTCCCGCTGCCCTTTCGCGAAAAATATCTGCTGCTGACAGCGGTATCCGCATTCGGCGGCCTCTGCTGCACGGCACAGTCAGCCCGGATGCTCTCTGTCATCGGACTGTCTGTAAAAAGCTATATCGGCGCAAAAATTTCCATCACTGCCATAGCGGTCATCATGACGCTCTGTTATATCTTATGAAGGATTATTCGTCGTCCTCTTCGTATTCGTCGTTCTCGTCTGCCTGTGACGCAGCAGCATAGTTGGAAGTATTGCCGGTCTGCGGAGACAGCTCCTGACGGTTCTTGCTCACGATATCGTAGCAGGACTGCAGGGAACTCATAAAGGTATTGTATTTTGCGCCGACCGTATCCGTTGCGTGACTCATGATCTGCTCAAGATTTGCCAGCATATCATCGGTGTAGCTGATAGCGCTCATACGGATATTGTTTGCATCCTGCGTCGCATTGTCCAGGATCTCCTGTGCCTGCTGACGTGTCTGTTCCAGAAGCGCGTTCGCCTGGTTCATCGCCTCCTGCATGACCTCGTTTTCCTGTACCATCTGCGCCTGCTTCTCCTGCGCCTCCGCCATGATCGCGTCCGCCTTCGTCTGCGCATCGGCAAGGATCGCATCCTTGTTGCTGATGATCTTCTGATAACGCTTGATCTCATCCGGCGTCTTCATGCGAAGCTCACGGAGCAGCTCCTCCAGCTCCTCCTTATTTACCACGATCTTTGTGGAAGATAATGGCTGAAATTTACAGCTATCCACATACTCTTCAATTTCTTCGATGATCTGTTCAATTCTGCTGCTCATGTTTTTTCTCCTTATTAATTAATTTTTCTGCATTTTCGCCTGGATCGCCCTCACAACCTCAGGCGGAACAAACTTGCTGATATCGCCGCCGTAATATGCGACCTCTTTGACTGTGGAAGAACTTAAATAAGCGTACTGCAGACTGGTCGTCAGAAAAATGGTGTCGACATCCGGCGCCATGATACGGTTTGTCTGCGCCATCTGCAGCTCATAGTCAAAATCTGTGATCGCGCGCAGACCTCTGACGAGAAACTGTGCGTCGCTTTTCTTCACAAAGTCAATGGAAAGCCCGGTGAATGCCTCCACGCGGACATTGCTCATATCTTTTGTTGCTTCCAGTAGTATCTTAACACGTTCCTCCAAAGAAAACAACGGCTTTTTATGATTATTCTGTAAAACCCCGACGATCAGCTCGTCCACAAGCGCTGCCGAACGCCGGATAATGTCCAGATGTCCATAGGTGACCGGATCAAAGCTGCCCGGATAAACGGCTCTTTTCATAATGTGCTCCCCTTGCTCTTCTTAATAAAAATATGCGCATTTGTCTTGTATTTCTTGTATTTTTCCATGGAATAGCCCAGCGCCTCCAGATAGTCAAATTCCGTATCCAGGGAAGCCTCGGCAATGATCAGCGTCTGCTCATCCGCCAGAGAAGAATCTGCCAGCAGCTCCAGCACTTCCCGCTCCAGGTCCTGCCGGTAGGGAGGATCCATAAAAATAATATCAAACGGTTTTTCACCCTCCAGCCTGCCAAGCGCGGTGCGCACGTCCGTCTGCATCAGCACGGCGCGGTCCGCAAGACGGGTAAAGGCAAGGTTCTGCCGGATACATTCTGCCGCCTTTTTATTCTGCTCCACCAGCACGGCAAGGGAAGCTCCGCGGCTCAGTGCCTCAATACCGATCGCACCGCTGCCGGAAAACAGATCCAGGAAACGGCACTCCGGGATCTCCATATTTATCATATTAAACAGCGTTTCCTTGATGCGGTCCGTCGTCGGACGGGTATCCAGGCCCTCCACTGTTTTCAGGGCAAGGCGCTTTGCCGTTCCTGCGATAACTCTCATATACTGTCTCTCCCAAACATGTTTTACGGGTCTTTCCTTTTTGCCGCGCCCCTATCACTCATGCTCGCTCATCACATAACCGGCAAGATTGTAGGCATGATCGCTGATGCGCTCCAGATTACTCAGAATATCCAGGAATGCCACACCGTTTGCCGGATTGCAGAGCTGCTTCGACAGACGCTCAATATGCTTGTCTCGCAGTTCCTCCTCCATATCGTCCACCTTTTCCTCGTATTTTCCGACCAGAACGGCATCCTCAATGCTGATCTTACGTCTGGCATTGACCGCGCAGGAAAAAGCGTCCTTTACAAGCCCCATGATCTCCGCCATCTCGCCAAGCGCCTCCTGTGAGAAGCTGATCGGATCGGCGCCGTCCTTGACGTCCATGATCTCCGCGATATTTTCCACATGGTCGCCCACGCGTTCAATATCGCTGACGGAGTAAAACAGATTCTTCACGATATCGTGCTGCTCCACGGTGAGCGAAAGGTTGTCGATCTCCACAAGGTACTCGGTCAGCAGCTCCTCCATGGAGTTGATGGTCTTTTCCGTCGCGTAGATTTTCTCCAAGAGCTCCTGGTCGAAATTCATGACCACATTACAGGCATTGCGCAGGTTTTCCGCTGTGATCTCACCCATATGCACGACTTCCTTGATCGCATTCTCCACCGCGAAATCCGGGGATTTCAGGATACGGCGATCCAGATGACGCAGCGTAACGGTTTCCTCGTTCTCCGCCGGAGCCTCGTTCTCTTCTCCCTTCACAACCATGCCGGAGAGATCGACCAGCCGCTCTGCAAACGGGAACAGCATGATGGTACAGGCAACCTTAAAGCCGGTGTGGAATATGGAGATTCCGACACTGTCAATGCTCCGGTGCGCAAATTCCGGCGAGATCCAAAAGAAAATATAGCTGAGCGTGCCGAATACTACCGCGCCGATGATGTTGTAAAGAAGATGCATTGCCGCTACTCTTTTTGCGTTTCTGCTCGTACCGAAGCTGGAGAGGATCGCGGTAAGACAGGAACCGATATTCGATCCAAGGCTGATGTATACCGCCGCGCTCGTCGTGACCGCCCCGCTCGTAGCTGCCAGTGTCTGCAGCACGCCCACTGAAGCGGAAGAGCTCTGCATGATCGCCGTGATGATCGTACCGATCGCTACGCCGAGCAGCGGATTATTTCCGAACAGCAAAAAAGCGTCCGAAATAATAGGAAGATCCATATACTTCTTCGCAGAGCCGCCCATAAAATCAAGACCAATGAACAAAAAACCAAGACCGATGAGGATCTCCCCGTATATCTGTTTCCTGGGCTTTTTGGCAAACATGATCAGAAATGCTCCGATGCCGACCATGAGCGGTGCATAAAGGGAGGGAGAGAGCGCTTTAAAGCTGTCCCCCACCTGTCCAAGCGATACGATCCATGCCGTGATACAGGTACCGATATTGGCGCCCATGATGATGCCGACCGCCTGGCTGAGCGTCATGATGCCTGCGTTTACAAAACCGATCACCATGACCGTGGTAGCTCCGCTGCTCTGAATGATCGCCGTCAGCGCCGCCCCAACCAGCACCGCGACCAGACGATTGTTCGTGAGGATCCCGAGCAGCTCCTGCATCTTGCTGCCGGCAGATTTCTGGATACCAGCCGACATGCCGTGCATACCGTACAGGAACATGCCAAGACCGCCGGCAAAGGTAAACAAATTTGAGATGTCATCAATTGACATATGTAGCCTCCCTCGTACTCCGAATAGAATCTTTTGTGTTTTCCGGACGTCCTCCTAGACGATATTTCTCCACTCCAGGTCGCCGTGATCCAGTCCGAGAATCAGGGATTCCGCCGTAGCAATGTTCGTCGCAATCGGAATATTATATTTGTCGCAGCACCGGGTAA
Organism: Marvinbryantia sp.; assembly: GCF_047017445.1. Lineage (NCBI taxonomy): Bacteria > Bacillati > Bacillota > Clostridia > Lachnospirales > Lachnospiraceae > Marvinbryantia > Marvinbryantia sp. The sequence goes on from NZ_JBKXTT010000016.1 coordinate 39,348, forward strand.
TCCGCTCAATGTCCGCCTGCCGCGGATCCTGTATGATCGGATTGTAGAAAAAGATTACCATGTCCATACTGTTGCGCTCGATCATTTCCGTGAATTGCTTGTCCCCGCCGACACTTCCGGGCAGAAATTTGTGAACCTTTAATTTCGTCACTTCCTCAATCCTGCGTCCCGTGATGCCGGTGGCGTAAATCTCATGCTTGCTCAAAATCCGTTTGTAAGCCAGACAAAAGTTTTCCATCAGACTTTTTTTACTGTTGTGTGCGATTACCCCAATATTCATTTTTCGCTTCCTTTCAAAAACCCCAAAGTATCAGATAGATTATAACATACTTTTTCGGAATAGCAAATATATTTTTTTACAGGAAAAAACCCGGTATATTTTTTTACAGGAAAAAACCCGGGGAATTTTCGCCTCCCGGGTCTTTTCTTTTTATCTTCTCTTTATTTTAATTTTAGAGCATTGTCGTGCCGTTCTGTGCGGACATCTGTCTTTCCTGTGCTTCAATCATTTTCTTGACCATATATCCGCCTACGGAACCGTTCTGCTTGGATGTCAGATTGCCGTTGTAGCCGTCGGTCAGCGGCACACCGAGCTCGCTTGCCACTTCAAATTTGAAACGATCCAGTGCTCCCTTTGCCTCCGGTACTGCTGCTGTGTTAGAAGATTTACTTGACATAATCTACGCCTCCTTTGCATTTTATCTGCAATCTTTTCGTTTGTTTTTTTGTTTGTTTTTCGATTGCAGTGATAGTATATGAAATTCGGCGGATTATAAACTGGCAGTTTTTACAAATTTAATTTTTTCAGCTCGTTTGACAGATAGTTTTCCAGCATTCTGTGCAGCCTGGTATGCTCCGGCGCTTCCAGAGCGGGATCCTCCTTTAAGATCGCTTCTGCCGCTTTGCAGGCATCCTGCAGGATCTTCGCGTCGGCAAAGACATCTGCAAGCTTAAATTCCATCAGTCCGCTCTGACGCACGCCAAGGATATCGCCCGGTCCGCGCAGCTTTAGATCCTCGGATGCGATGAAAAATCCGTCGTTTGATTTGTTTAAAATCTCCAGACGTTCTTTCGTTTTTTTATTGTCCGATGAGGATATCATGATACAGTACGACTGCGCTTTTCCTCTTCCCACTCTTCCGCGGAGCTGGTGAAGCTGCGCAAGACCGAAGCGCTCCGCATTCTCGATCATCATGACAGTGGCGTTCGGCACATTCACGCCGACTTCGACAACCGTCGTCGAGACAAGCACCTGGATCTCTCCGCCAAGGAACCGTTCCATCACCTCGTTTTTTTCCTTCGGCTTCATTTTTCCGTGCAGATATTCGATGCAGATATCCTCCGGGAGTATTTCTTTAAGCCTCTCCGTGTAGGAAATGACATCCTCCGCCTCGATCTGCTCGTTTTCCTCCACCATCGGACAGATGATATACGCCTGATGCCCGAGACGGATTTCTTTTTCGATAAAGGTATATGCCTTTCGCCGGTAGGTGGTATTCACCACGCAGTTTTTGATCGGCAGGCGGCTTTTCGGAAGCTCGTCGATCACAGAAATTTCCAGATCGCCGTACAGGATAACGGCAAGCGTGCGCGGGATCGGCGTCGCGCTCATGACGAGCGTGTGCGGTTCCGTGCCCTTATCACCCAGGGTCTCCCTCTGGCGTACACCGAAGCGGTGCTGCTCGTCGGTGATCACAAGTCCCATGCGTTTATACTGCACCTTTTCCTGAATAAGCGCGTGCGTACCGATGATCATATCTGCCTCGCCGGCGGCGATTTTTTCATAAGCAAGCCGTTTTTCCTTTGCCGTCATGGAGCCGGTAAGCAAAATCGGTACAAAAGTGAGCTTCTGTTTTTCTATCAGCTCTGTCAGCGACTCGAAATGCTGGCGCGCAAGCACCTCGGTCGGCACCATCAGAGCGCTCTGCAGCCCGTTTTCCGCCGCAAGAAGCATCGCGAGAAAGGCGAGGATCGTCTTGCCGGAGCCGACGTCGCCCTGGATGAGCCGCGCCGCTGCGTGTTCTCCCGTCATGTCGCGCTGAATATCCTCCCAGACGCGCTGCTGTGCTCCGGTAAGTTCGTAGCCTAATGTTTGGATCACGTTGTCCGTCAGCGGCGTCCGCTGTATCGAAAATGGATTTTTCGCCTGCTCGTGCTGTTCCTTAAACCGGCGCAGCACCAGGATAAAAAGAAAAAATTCATCAAACACCAGCCGCCGTCTGGCGATCCGCATATGCTGTTCATCGCGCGGGAAATGGATTTCTTCGATCGCGTAGTCATATTCCGCTAACTGATATTTTTTTCGGATGTCCTCCGGAAGATAATCCCCCGAAAGCTCCATGCCGTCCAGAGCCTGCCGCACGGTTTTGGAAAGCAGCTGGTTCGTCAGCCCTTTTGTCAGCACATAGACGGGCTGCAGCTCCAGGAGAAGCTTCTGATACTGCTCCATCGTGTAAATCGCCGGCTGCTCCAGGTAAAGGCTGACTCCTTTTTGTACCACCTTTCCGCAGAATACATGGTATACGCCCGGCTTTATGGTATTTCGCAGATACGGCATATTGAACCAGCGGGCGCCAACGGAGCCCGCCTGGTCGCACAAAACAGCGGATACGATCTGCATCCGCTTTACATACTGTACCGTAAGCGCGCGCTCCGGCGCCGCGTAGACGGCAATCTCCATGCCCTCCCTGACCTGCGAGGTGTCAGAAATCGCCGGGAACCGCCGGTAAGTGCGCGGATAGTAAGAAAGCAGGTCGCCAAGATCGCGAATGCCTGCTTTCTCAAATACAAGTTTTGTCTTTTCACCAATCCCCTTCAATTCATCAAGGGGCGTTCTCTGATTCATAAAACAAAATTTCCTTCCATATATCCTACTCTACAGAAACAACATAGTAGTAGATCGGCTGCCCGCCGGAATATACCTCAACCTCGCAGTCCGGATACTGCTCCTCAAGCTCTGCTCCGAGCGCCTGCGCATCCTCCTCGGATATGTCCGCGCCGTAATAAACGCTGATCAGCTCGGAATCCTCATCCAGCATCAGACTGATCGTCTCCTTTGTGACAGCGGCAATCTCCTCGCCGACCGCCAGGATGGAATGGTCGCCGATACCCATAATGTTGCCCTCATGAATCGTCTTGTCATCGATATGCGTATCGCGCACGGCATAGGTGATCTGACCGGTCTTGATCAGAGACAGTCCTTCCGTCATCGCCTCTTTATTTTCCTCCGCCGACTTGTCCGGCGCATAGTTAATGATCGCGGAAATACCCTGCGGCACTGTTTTGGTCGGGATCACGATGATCTGCTTGTCCTTCGTGAGCGCCTGTGCCTGGTTTGCCGCCAGAATGATGTTTTTATTGTTCGGCAGGATATAGATAGTGTCTGCGTTTACCTGCTCGATCGCGTTCAGCATGTCCTCGGTGCTCGGATTCATCGTCTGACCGCCCTCAATTAGATAATCCACGCCAAGTCCCCTGAAGATCTCGCCGATACCCTCGCCGATGGATACGGAGATAAAACCGACCTCCTTGTGCGGCATCGCCGGTTTTGCCGCCTTTGCTTCCTCCTGCGCACGCTTCGAAGCGTCTTTTATAAGCTTCTCCTGGTGTTCCTCACGCATATTATCAATCTTCATCCGGGACAGCTCGCCGTAGGTAAGCGCCTTTGTGATGGCCACGCCAGGCTGATTTGTGTGTACGTGTACCTTTACGATATCGTCGTCCGCCACTACGACGATGGAATCGCCGATGCTCTCAAGGAATGCCTTAAACGCAAGCTCCTCCGCCTCTTCCATCGGCTTCTTTGTCATAATGATGAACTCGGTGCAGTATCCGAATTTGATTTCCGCCGCCGGAGCCTCTGCGGAAACCTGCGCGCCTGCCGCCTTCTCTCCGCTCTCGATGGTGTAATTGACCTCTTTGCCAAGGTAGGCGTCGAACGCACCCTTCAATACCTGGATAAGTCCCTGTCCGCCGGAATCCACCACACCTGCTTCCTTCAGGACCGGAAGCATCTCCGGCGTCTGCGCCAGCACATCCTCTGCATAGGAAAGCGCACCTCCCAGAATCGTTTCCATATCTGCGCCTTCTGCCGCCAGCTCGGAAGCTTTCTCCGCACAGCCCTTTGCAACAGTGAGAATCGTGCCCTCCTTCGGCTTCATAACAGCCTTGTACGCCGTCGCGACCGCCTTCTGGCAAGCCTCCACGATGATATCTGTGGTAATCTCCTTCTCATATTTAATCGTCTTTGTAAAGCCTCTTAAAAGTTGGGAAAGAATAACGCCGGAATTTCCGCGCGCTCCGCGCAGGGATCCCGATGAGATTGCCTTTGCCAGTGTTTCCAGGTTCAGTTCCTCCAGGGAAGCGACTTCCTTCGCCGCCGACATGATGGTGAGCGTCATGTTTGTACCGGTATCGCCGTCCGGCACCGGAAAAACGTTCAGCTCGTTGATCCACTCCTTGTTCGCCTCAAGATTGCTGGCACCAGCCAAAAACATTTTTGCGCACAATTGTGCGTCGATTGTATTTCTACCCACTTCCGAGTTCCTCCTTAATCAATCACTCTTACGCCTTCTACGGCAATATTTATTTTATCAATCTCCATACCGGTAAATTCCTCCACCTGGTACTTCACATTGCTGATCAGATTTTCCGCCACTGCCGAAATGCTGACACCGTAAGAGACGATGACATGAAAATCCAGGGAAATCCGATTATCCTCACTGACGGTAACATTGATGCCGTGCTTTAAGCTTTCGCGTTTTAAAAGGCGCACAAGCCCGTCCTTCATGCTCACTGCTGCCATGCCCACGATTCCGAAGCATTCCACAGCAACGCTGCCCGCGTAAGTTGCAATAACATCTTTATCAATGGAGATGGTTCCCAATGCATTATCCATACGACCTTTCATATTCATACCTCCAAAATTCATATATGAATACAGTATAGCAAGTTTTCCGCAAAAAGGAAACACTTTTTTTATTTTCCACTGTCAAGCATTTTTGAAAATGTCCCGAAAAAACTGAAACATTAGCACCGGTTTTCCGGTGCTGATTTCATATGGCTACGTGGCAGATGTCCTCTGGAAGCTTAGGGCTCTGCCCTAAGAACCCGCAAGGGACCTGTCCCTTGACCCATAATCGGGCCCTGCCCGAACCCGCCCCGCAGGGGGCAGGAGAAAGGGCATATATCCTTTCTCCTTAGAAACAGCGTTTTCCGTGAGGCTTATCTCAAGAGACTTTCGCGGCATAACGGGGCCCCAACCCCATTATTCCACGGTTCTCCTGACAACGCCTCCGCTCCCTGTTCCTTCCGCCTTTTTTCGGGCGATCTCCTCACGGATCAGCCGTTTTACGGCTCCCTGTTTTGACGGCTGTTCCCAAAACCAGCGGATGATATCAAGGTCTGTGCGGAGGTTCAGTTTTAAGTAAATTCCCTGTGTATGTTCTTTATCATATTTTTTCTGTGCTTTTGTATGCGCTTCGATGCAGTCGATCCAGTCCCTCATGTGATCTCTCCTTTCGGTAGGTATATACCTATCATCTTTTTCTGCTGCTTTTTATGCTGGAACGTCATCCATTAGATGGTGCTCCTGTGTCTTTACGAATTTCTGGAAAGTTTTGCTGCGCCAGGGATGGCTCATTGGCGGAATATAATGTCTTTTTGCTTTGGGCGGCTGATAGTCTGCATCCAGATCCCGGGATCTTTCCATATGTTCGGGGATCTCCTCCAGTGCATGGACATCCTTGTCATTGACACAGCAGAAAAGGCTTCCGTCAAAAGCCTGGATAACCATTATTTTTGTGCCTTTGCGGTAATGTACCTGTTTCCCTCTGGCGTCCAGCATCCGGTAATGGCGGTGCCGGAACTGGATCGCATGCCCGCAATCCACGGTCCGTTCTGTCAGGACAGCGAGAACCAGGTTGATTTTTTCATTTTCCGGTTGCGTTTCAAACACAGATTTGATACCATTAAGGGGAAGCGCGAACTTCTCATTGAATTCTTTTATGTATGAGTGGAGGAATTCATTGGCAGCATCTATGGTCGTGATCCCTGCTAATCGTAATTCGATTGGCAGGCGCGACTGTAGTGTCTGGTTGAGGCGTTCTACGCGGCCTTTGGCCTGCGGGACACTGCTGGATTCCAGCTGAACACCAAGCTGCTTGCAGGCATAAGCGAATTGGGTATAGGTATCCTCATCAAGAGATGGGGAGTTTTTCTTTTTATAGGTAAATACCGTACGGCGGTCTGTGAAGATCCTGTAAGGGATGCCGTAGGTGGTCAGGATCTGGTGGAATACGTGATAGTAGCCCTTTAAGGTTTCCTGCGTGTCAAACCAGGCTCCGGTGACCCGGCCGGTAGCATCGTCAATAGCCAGGTGGAGGTGCCATACCTGCCCGGGGATCCATTCATAGGGAGTTGCGTCCATCTGCTGCAGTTCCCCAAAATAAGCACATCTTGGACGTCTTGAATGAGCATCTTCAACCGCTACGAGATTGGTTTGGAGCACAGCGGCTTCTTTCAGGCTGCAGGCACTTTTCTTTTTATCCTGAAGCTCCTTTTCCATACGCTTTTTCTTGGCCTTTGTAACTTTCGGAGAAAGAATATATTTACTTTCCAGGATCTTAGCTACAGAAGAAGGTGAGACGCAGATGTGTTCATGGGCCTCAAGGAGTTCTGAATAATGCTGGAAATTAGCATCAAAATATTTTGTAAGGTAGAGATCGATGATGCGATTGCGGGTCTCGTCAGGGATGCTGGTGGACGGTTTACGTCCCCTATTGCCATGGATAAAGAAAGCCTTTCCTTCTTTGCGGTATCCAGCCAGCATACGGTTGATATGGCGTTTGGTGCAGCCAAGGGTGAGGGCAGCCCTGTCCTTATTCCCATCCGGGTGATCTGCCAGAGATTTGATCACTTCGTATTTTTTCTGTTCATCCATTGTAAGTATTACCTTTCTGATAATGATTTCCTCCAATCTAAAATAGATAGAGGATATTTTACCACATCCGGGACATTTTCATATGTGGTATACTAGGACATTATCATAAATGGCTTATAAAAGGAAACACTTTTTTTATTTTCCACTTGCAAATTAAAGTGGTTTCTGTTAAAATACCATTGTTGTCAGTCTGTACATAGCAGTATAGGCGAGTAAGGTATAAGGAGGTGCTGTCATGGCCAGATGTGCAATTTGTGATAAGGGCGCTCATTTCGGAAACAACGTGAGCCACTCTCATAGAAGATCCAACAAGATGTGGAAATCCAACATCAAATCTGTAAAAGTTAAAGTTAACGGAGCTGCTAAGAAGATGTACGTTTGTACTTCCTGCTTAAGATCCGGTAAAGTAGAAAGAGCTTAATGAAATTAACAGACACCGCCTGTACGGGCGGTGTTTTTATATCTATTATTCGATACAGCCTGAAATGCTATCAGCACATGAACAGATTGTAGCCTGCCAGAAGAAATGCAAAAATCAGAAGAACGATCACGAAGGAATTGGCTATAAAAAGAGCCGCCAGCATTCCCACTGCAATCCAGAACAGGGTATATCCTGCAATTCGTTTCATACGCGTTCTCCCAATTCTTTTCTATTATTTTATGCGGCAGAGCCGAAAAGGTTCCGCTATTTTGCGTGTAAAAAAGAGCTCCGGTGGAAAATCGTTTTCCGACGGAACCCTCTCTTTTTTTGCGTCGTTAAGATAAAAGGCTTTTCTATGCTTCTGCGTCCTCGTCTGTATTCTCCGGACCGGCTGTTTTTGCGGATGCGCCCGCGCTGTTTCCCGCACCGGCTGCAAATCCATTACCTGAGGTAAAGCGGTTTACAAAATCCGGTACCATGTCCAGCACCTTGGTGAGTCCGTCCTGGTTGCGGACGTTCACAAGCTTAGAGGTGCCGTTCTGGATCACGAGAACTGCACTCGGCATCATCTTGCAGCCCATACCGCCGCCGCCGTTATTTTTCTGTTTGTTGTTCTCCTGTCCCTCAAGCGCAGCCGCAGCCACACCGAAGGAGACGTCCACCAGCGGCAGAATGATGGTATCGCCCACCGTGATCGCATCGCCCACAACGGTCTTTGAGTGGATAAAGCCGTCCATTCCCTTAAACAGGGATTCTACCTTTGACTGAAAATTGTTTTCTGATGCCATTTTTTGTTCCTCCTTTTTTATGCGAAATGTCAACTGTTTTCTATTTTTACAGCATTCCCGGACGTTTCTGCGCCCGGCGGCTGCTCTCACCCGCTGATTTGATGTTTAAAAGTTTTGTATTCCCTGTTTCAATGATTTAACATTTTTCGCACCCGTTTTATGGTGATACGGATGTGCTTGTCCAAAAGAAGCGAAAATGCAGTTTTTACCAGGTGGCAGGCACGGATATGCCCTTTCAGAGAAATATCCCCCTCCAGCATGGGCTTTGTAAAGTCCGCCTCCACAATCACATGATTCCCGGAAGCCACCTGCAAAATACTTAAAACTCCAAGGAGCTGACCGGTCGCTGCCGGATCATCCAGCCCGAACAATACATTTCCCTCGATTTTCCGCGGAAAATAATGCTTAAACAGATAGCGAAGCTCTTTCTTTCCATGTCTCAGCGCTTCCTGTGTATGGACATCGTACCACAGTTTTTTGTAATATTCCAGCTTCCTTTTCAGTTTCTCAAAGCTTTCCCGGATATTCCGTATTTTTTCCAGAAATGCACGGAAGCTATTCTTTATATTTTCAAAAAAAGATCTCAGCCTGTCAAAAATACCAGATTTCGCCTGTCGCCGGACGCTTTTTGTATCTGGCGTCTCCCGTACTTTCCGCTTTGGGGCAGGCTCGCCGTCCGGCATCCTAAAGGATTCCGGCGATGCAGAAATTTCCTCCTGTTTTGAAGAGGATCCGCTTTCCTTTTCCGGTGCAGCTTCCGGCACGACGGATTCCTCCGCAAACGACTGTCCCGCGCTCTCATCCTCCGAAAGCGGCCTGGCAGGCGGCTGCACGCTTTCTGCTTCGGGCGGCTGCTTCTGCTCCGGTTCTTCCGGCGCCTGAAGCATTTCATGCGGTGCCTCAGGTGCTGTCGCCTTTTCTGCTTCTTTCTCAGACGGCGCAGGTTTCCTTTTGCGCTTCTTTTTTTTCTTTTCTCCAACTACCGTGTACCCGCACACCTTCACACTGATCTGTGGTTTCCCCGCCTGGTAGCTTACCTTCACCGAGAGAAAATGCAGCAGCCAGGTGACGCGGGCAGTTGCTGTCAGCTTATCCGTTTTTTCCGCCGACGCCTGGTAGCGGACGGCCACGAACAGAAGCAGAAGCGCGACCGTAAGAAGGATCAGCAGCAGGACCGCCAGCAGAATAAACGGTATTTTCAATATCGTCAAAACTATATGTAGCATTCTCTCACCTGCCGCCTACTTTCCGAACCGAAACAGTTTTCGTTTCTTTAGCTTTTCCATCGGATATTCATAAATCATCTCTTCGCCGTCCGGTATACGGCTCTCAAGAAATTTCCGCACATCAAAATCGCCATTTTTGCGGTATGCGTCCAGCGCGATACCAGTCGCGATATCCACCGCCTCGTGCCAGCCCTTCGCCGCGCCGACGATCAGCGGACAATGCCCGTGAAGAACCGGCTGGAACAGAATATCCGCCCGGAAAATGTCAAAAAGATCACGCTCATTCGCCGCAAGCGTGACCAGATAAACCTCCGGCATACCGACGCCCGTCTCCACATTTTTGATGAGCAGCTCCCTGTTCTTTTTTACATTTTTACCGATATACAGCTTCTGATACCATTTCATAATACTATCCTTGCCACTTTTTTACAGTTTAATCGCCTTATGAGAAAGGGATTGTCGCAAAACAATGCAGCAACCCCTTTCCACTTAAAAATGTTTCTTTGTTCCCCACAAATTCGCCTTTTTCAGTGACAGATACTCGTCGTATGCACGCTCCAGCATCGTCCGCTCGTTGGCGAATTTCAGCAGATGATAAGCCTCATGGTATTTGTAATAACCAGAGTCCACAAAGTGTTCTTCGCGCTGTGGTTTGCTATAATAACTTTCCGAACGCATCAAGTACCAGTGTACATCCTTTTCCACCACGTCCTCGGGCACATTGAAAGAATACTGGCTCTTCCCAATATACTTTATAATGCTCGCCCGCACGCCGGTTTCCTCCAAAACCTCGCGCAGCGCAGTATCCTTGTACTCCTCACCAGCCTCCACTGTTCCCTTCGGCAATACCCAACCCTCATATTTGTTCTTATAGCTCTTGAACAAAAGCAATATCTTGCCTCGAAATATTACCACACCGCCACAGCTCGTTGCCTCAATCATTGCAATTCCTCCTGTAGTGCGTTGTGTTTTCTGTGCTGGTCTTAGTATACCGCTTTTTTAAAAAAACCGCAACTCTTTCTTAATATTGATTGTAATAATAGGTGTCAAAAATCTGTTTTGCGATCGGAACCGCCGCCGAGCTTCCGGTGCCGCCGTCCTCCGCGATCACGCAGACAACGATATCCGGATCCTCCACATTGGAGAATCCAACGAACCAGGAATGCGTGGAAAGCTCCGCTTCCTCGCCGGTATTTCCGTTCACCTCATACTCCGCAGAGCCGGTTTTGCCTGCCACCGTGTAGCTGTCATTCCACAGATACGAGCCGGAGCCGCCCTCCACGACGCTCTGCATGAAGCTCTTTAAGATGTCCGCCTCCTGACTGGAGATCATGCGCTTATACGCGATGGGCTTCGTCTCGCTCACCTTAACGCCCTCCGTATTTTCGACGCGCTGCACAAAATACGGATACATCATCACGCCGTCGTTCGCGATCGTGCCTGCGATCAGCGCCATGTGCAGCGGAGAAACCAGCGTGTCGCCCTGCCCGAACGAGGTCGTCATGATATCGCCGTAGGACGAATCGCTGTTCAGCACAAACTGGCTGCTGCTGTACGGCATCAGCGTCGGCAGGTCGCCGTTAAACAAAAACTTTTCACAGAGATCATGAAATCTGTCCAGATCAAGCTGCAGACCAATATTGGCAAACGAGGTATTGCAGGAGTTCTGGAAGGACTGCTGCAGATTCTCAAAGCCATGTACCGCTCCGTCAAAGCACTGGATCGTCACATCCCCCTGCGTCAGATAGCCGTCGCACTGGAAGGAATAATCCATATAATCATCCGGATGCTCCTGGATATACTCCAGCGCCGTCATGATCTTAAAGGTAGAACCAGGCGGATAGAGTCCCTGCGTCGCACGGTTCAGAAGCGGGCTGTGCGCATCCTCCGCGATCAGATATTCCCACAGCTCATCCATCTGGTTCGGGTCAAAATCCGGCTTCGATACCATTGCCAGCACCGCTCCGGTATCCGGTTCCATCACAACGACCGCTCCGCGATAAGCGCCAAGCGCCTGCGACGCCGCCGTCTGAAGTGTTGTGTCAAGTGTCAGGATCAGATTGTCCCCGCGCACCTTTTCGTTATTTACGCCTTTGCCCACCTGGTCGACGATCGAGGTATTCGACGTGAGCAGATCACTGTTATACATCGCCTCAATGCCCGATTTTCCGTTCGTCGTGTAGCCGACCACATGCGCAAACAGATTGTCGTAGGGATACACGCGCGTCTCGTTGCCTTCCTCATCGACATTGGTCCCCGCAAGGATCTCACCGTCCGCCGAATAGATGGAGCCGCGCACCACATACTGCTTCTGTTCGTCCGCCTTGGTATTGTTCGGATTCGCCTTCAGCTCGTCCGCGAGCGAGATCTGAAAATAAGCCATGTAGCCGACCAGCGCAAGAAACATCGCCGAAAACAGGTACGCCACGCGCCCATACACCCGGTTATGCTGCTTTTTCGACACCGGCGGCTTCTGAGGCGGAGTCTGTCCATCCTCTGAAAACGGTGGTATCTGATGCGGTTCCCAGTCATAATGCGGCGGAATCCCCTCATTATAATGCTGCGCTCCGCCGCTGTAGCCTGTACGGTAGCCTTCCTCCCGCTGATGCTCCAGAAATTCAGGGATTTCTACCTCACGCTCCGAAAAATCTTCGGGATTCCAGTTGTCGTTCCCTCTCTCTCTCAATTTGATCCTCCTCATCTTCCCGCAGAATATAAAGTCCCTGTATAATCGCAAACATCAGCACAGTACTCAGCATGGAGCTTCCGCCGTAGCTGACCAGCGGCAGCGTCACGCCAGTCATCGGGATAAATTTCATCGCACCGCCAATTGTCAGAAATACCTGCACTGCGTACATGGTGCCAAGTCCGAGCGCCACCAGGCGGTAAAACCGGTTGGACAGCCGCATTGCAATATTCAAAAACATAATATAGCAGCTCATGCAGATGAGGATCAGGCAGATCGCAAAAATACCGCCAAGCTCCTCCGCGATCGCCGCAAACATAAAGTCCTGCTCCACGATCGGAATATTATCCGGCGTTCCCTGATAAAGCCCGGTGCCGAACCAGCCGCCCGCCGCGATGGAAAACAGTGACTGCGCCACCTGGTAGCCCTTGTTCGCATAATCCGCAAACGGATCCTGCCAGATCTGCACGCGCACGCGCACATGCGAGAACAGGTAATATGCCGCCACCGCCGCCACGCTCCCGGCGCCAAGCCCGGCAAACAGATACAGGCAGTTTCGCGTCGCCACATACAGCATGATCAGATAGGTGACGAAAAAGATCAGCGCGCTTCCCAGATCCTTTGAGATCACCAGGATCAGCACATGCGCCGCAGCCACTGCCGTCGCGATCACAATATCGAGAAAGCGCTTCGCCTTGCCGAGCATCCCGGCAATCGCAAATACAAAGATGATCTTTACAAACTCCGACGGCTGGATGCTGATAAAGCCAAGGTTAAACCCAAGCTTCGAGCCGTAGGTCTCGTCCGCCGCCACCAGCACGATGCCTAAAAGCGCAATGCCGGCTCCCGCGTAAACCCAGGTCCAGCGCGTCAGTATGCGCACCTTGCGAATAATGACCGGCACGATCAGCGCCACCGCGGTGGACGCCGCCGCGATCTGGAACTGCCGCGTCGCCTGCTCGTAGGAGAGCCTTGTCAGCATGATAAAACCGATCGTGATCAGCATACACATATGGTTCACGACCAGCTTTGACGCGCGCGGATACAGATTGCGGAAAAACACCAGTGTTGCCGCAAGATAGATAAATTGCGCGCCGTAGAAAAAGAGCAGCTCCTGCTCCTGCGTCTGCAGATACATTACCGCGAACGCGACGAAATGTATCACAAACATCATCAGATTCTGCTGCAGGAACAGAAATTCCTTGTCCTCCTCATCCTTTTTTGTAAAGACAAGGAAGCTCTGCAGCGTATAAATTGCCATCAAAATCAAAATAGCATATCTGGAAAACTGAATAATTAAACTTACCACGTTTCTACCTATTCCACTCCGCGCTCGAAGTGTCCCCTTGTAAACTCTTTATATAGCCTGTCAGTTTGTTCTCTGCCAAAAAATGCCTGCGCATAGCTTTTTGCGATCTCTCCCGCCGCCTCCGGCTCCTCCGTCGTAAACTGCAGGCGGAGACTTTCCGGATGAAGCTCCTTTATGTCGCGCACATTTCCGGATAATTCCAGAGGCGCGCTGTTGTATATGACATTATAGCAGAACAGGCAGACATTCTTTACCGCAAAAAGCTTTTGTTTCCGGTCCTTCAGATACAAAAGCGACGGCTTTTTGGTACAGCCGGTGCTGTTTTTCCTCTGGCACTGTGCGGAAACCATCAGCGGCTGATAGCCGTACACGATCAGCTCGCTTCCCTCCATGCCGCGCCGCGCCAGCTCCCTGCGGTTCAGCTCCACCGGCGCCGTGTCCCATGCAAGCTGCGCTTCCTGCCAGAAAAGACGCGCTTCCCGGTTCCAGGTGTAGAGATTCCAGTCCGCCGCCAGCGGCTTTGAGAAATTTCGCTCCCGCAAAAAGAGATATTCCTCCTGATTTCGGATCAGAAGCCCATCGTATGCCGCCAGCGCAGCGAGCGCCTGTTCGCCTCTGTAATACTCCAGCGCCTGCGTCCGGAAAATCCACGGAAGAATGTAAAAACATTGCTTTCCCGCCTCATGACAGCGCGCGATCCACCTCTTAGAATCCGCAAGAAATGCTTCCCTGCCCGAAAATGCCGCGCAGTCCAGATAGATCGCGTCGATCTCCGGCACCTCACAGAGCGTCTTCACCAGAGCCGGATTTTCCACGGACGCCGTCATGCGAAAACATGCGGCAGCCTGTTTCTTAGCGGCGTGCGTTTTTCCTCCGCCATTCTGCTTCTCTGCGCCGTGATCCTCCTCCCGGAAAATCCCCCTTAAGTCTGCTTCGGACACCGGTTTCCGGTATCGTCCGTCCCCGCGCCGATATTCGCTCTGAATATCCTCTTTCAGCGCCGCGATCGCATTTCGGCGCAGTTCGTTGAGCGCCTGCATCGGCAGAAATAAATCTTCCTCTGTATCAATCTCCAGATTCGAAAAGGCAAATCCGCTCCCGCCGGTCTTTCGCATCTGCTTTTCCAGGTCTGCTCTGGTGAGCGGACGATTCTGCGCCATCTGCGGCTGCATTCCCTCTGCCGTAACAGTATGCCCTCCGGACGATATCCTTAGTATAGCAGGTTTTCGTTTTGAAAGTATTAATTTCCCATTAATTTTTTCCGGATAATCCCTGTCAAGGTACTGCTGCTTCAGCTCCTTCAGCAGCGCGTCGTTGTCCGTACAGTAATTCGACTGTCCCGGCGACATCATAGACGGACCATTGTGGCGGCGGTAATAGCCGTCAGAAAAACCGCCTCTGCTGTAGAGATCAAGCAATTCCCTCCTATCCTCACTGCTCACCTGAAATTTTTTCTGCGGATTTTCCAGGTAACGGTCGAGATAACGCCGGTAAATGCGCACCACGCCCGCTGCATACTCCGGTCGCTTCATCCGTCCCTCAATTTTCATGGAATAAACGCCGCTCTCGATGAGCTGCGGCAGCAGCTCCAGCGTGCAGATATCCTTCGGACTGAGCAGATATTGCTTTTCCTTTTTATTGACGCGTTTCCCGTTTTCATACAGATCATAGGGAAGACGGCACGGCTGCGCGCATCTTCCGCGGTTGCCGCTCCTGCCGCCGATCATACTGCTTAAAAGGCACTGCCCCGAATAACAGAAGCAGAGGGCACCGTGGATAAAGCTCTCGATCTCGATATCCGTGCTCTCATGGATGCCGCGGATCTCCTCCAGAGACAGCTCGCGCGCCGTCACGATGCGCGTCGCCCCAAGCTCCTTTAAAAAACGCGCCCCGTACGCGCCGGTGATGCCCATCTGCGTGCTGGCGTGAATATCCAGCCCCGGAAAAACATCCCGGATATAGCGGAGCACGCCAAGATCCTGCACGATCACCGCATCCAGACCTTCCCGGTAATAGGGATTCAGATAATCGTATAATCCGTCCAGCTCGTCATCCTTCAGAAGCGTGTTCACCGTCAGATACAGGCGCCGGTTCTTTTCATGTGCATAGTCGATTGCCCGCTTTAAAAGATCCTCGTCGGGATTTTCCGCATAAGCGCGCGCACCAAAACGGCTGCCGCCGATATAAACAGCGTCAGCACCCGCGGCGAACGCCGCCGTCATGCTTTCATAGGAACCAGCCGGAGCCAGCAATTCTGCCTTCATAAAGCCCTCCTCAGTAAAAAAGAATCTCGTTTTGCGAAATTTTGCGTGCGCATTCCCGCGAAGCGATTTTGCCTCACAGGAACCCCGAAGAATTTCCTATGAGGCGCGAAAGAGCCTGCAATAAGCAGACTCTCGTAATCAGTTACTTCTTCTTTAATTCGTCCAGCTTTCTCTGCATGTCCATCAGATTATGCTTGAGGTCAAAGATTTCCTTGTCCCTGGCGGCAATATGATCCTCCAGGATCTCAACCTGCTTCTTTGCCTTAAAGTAGTCGTCTGCAATATTAAGCTGCATTAAAATATTTTTTCTGTCGTCGGACTGCCTGCGGTAGCTGTCCATCTTTTTGAATTCCGCCAGCTTGCTGTTGATATAATAGGAAACCCTCTGTATATATTCTTCGCTCTCGTAGCCGCTGATCACAAGAATTTTTCCGTCGATCACAACCTGTATCTGGTTCTTTTTTGACATGCCGTTTCCTCCCGATGGTATCTTTCCAATCAAATATCTGATCTTCTCGTAGTCTTTTTACAGTATACCCGACTTTTCTTATAATTGCAAGGCAAAAGCGGGTTACTGTTTACTCCGTTCGCAGTAACCTTCGCAAATCCATTTAAAATTCGCTTCGCGAATGGAATCTGCTCATACTTGAATCACGTTCTCACGCCTCAATTGCGCTGCTGAATACCCAGGTGATGATACGCTTTTTCCGTCGCGACACGCCCGCGCGGCGTGCGGTTGATGAATCCGTTTTTCAGCAGATACGGTTCGTAGACGTCCTCGATCGTGCCCGCATCCTCCCCGATGGTCGCTGCCAGTGTCTCCAGCCCGACCGGTCCGCCGGAAAATTTTTCGATCAGTGTCAGCAGAAGGTTCCTGTCCGTCACATCAAGCCCGTAGCGGTCCACCTCCAGAAGATCCAGCGCGAAGCTGGCAATTTCTTTTGTGATGTTTCCGTCGTACTTAACCTGCGCAAAATCCCGTACGCGCTTCAATAAACGATTGGCAAGACGCGGCGTTCCGCGCGAACGCTTTGCAAGCTCCGCCGCTCCTTCCGCATCAATCTCCACGCCGAGGACCTTCGCCGAGTGGCAGATGATCGTGGAAAGCTCCTCCACAGTATAAAATTCCAGATGATGGATCACACCGAAGCGGTCGCGCAGCGGCGCCGTCAAAAGACCGGCGCGCGTGGTCGCTCCCACCAGCGTGAAGCGCGGAAGCTCCAGGCGGATGGAACGCGCCGTCGCCCCCTTGCCGATCATGATGTCGATTGCGTAGTCCTCCATCGCCGGGTAAAGTACCTCCTCCACCTGGCGGTTCAGGCGATGAATCTCGTCCACGAAAAGGACATCGCCCTCCTGCAGATTGTTGAGGATCGCCGCCATCTCGCCCGGCTTTTCGATCGCCGGACCGGAGGTCACCTTCATGTTTACGCCCATCTCATTGGCAATGATCCCGGCAAGCGTTGTCTTCCCAAGCCCCGGCGGTCCGTAAAACAGAACATGGTCGAGGGAATCGCCGCGCTGCTTTGCCGCTTCAATATAGATCTTCAGATTTTGTTTCGCTTTTTCCTGCCCGATGTATTCCGAAAGCGTTTTCGGTCGGAGGCTTGGCTCCACCCGGATGTCCTCTTCCATTACCTCGGTTTCTATAATGCGTTTTTTCATGCTGCTCTCCTATTTTTCCCTGACTCATGATATATGCTTCAGAGCCGCTTTTAAGATATCTTCGGTACTCATGTCCGCTGTGATATTTGCCGCCCTTACCGCTTTCAGCGCGTCGCTTCCGGCGTATCCGAGCGCCACCAGCGCCTGCACCGCCTCGCCCTGGTTATCGTTTGGCGCGGCGGATACGATTTCCGTGTTCTCGGCGAGCTTCTGCTCGAAGGCGTCCTCCAGACTGAATTTATCTTTCAGCTCCAGCACCAGCTTCTGCGCCGTTTTTTTGCCGATCCCCGGCGCGGCGGAGATGGCCCTGATATCGTCCGCAAGCACCGCAAACCGCAGATCAACTGCAGAAATCGCAGTCAGCACGCCGAGCGCCGCCTTCGGTCCGATACCGTTTACCTTCAAAAGAAGCCGGAATGTTTCCAGATCGTCCTTTGACAGAAAACCGAAAAGCTGGATCGCATCCTCACGCACATCCATATATGTGTGCAGCAGTACCTCCATGCCGGTACGCACAAGCTGACCGGCGTCTCTGCCGGTGATATATACGTTAAATCCGATCCCGTTATTTTCAATGACAGCGATATTTTCCTTCACCTCTGCCAGCGTTCCCTTCACAAATGCAATCATTGTATTTCCCGGCAGGTGCCGCCCGCAAAGCTCATCTCTGCCCTGCAGATCACCGCATCCGCCCGCTCTCCTTCCTTCCATTCTATCAGATAGCCGCAGCCGTTTTTTGCCTGGTAATCGTAATATCCGCGCCGCGGAAGCGCCAGCGCCGAAAGCACGCTCATGATCGTGCCGCCGTGTACCACGCAGGCAATCTCACGAAAACCCTTCTGCGCAGCCGTATGAAGCACACTCTGAAACGCGCGCACACAGCGCCGCTGAAAATCCTCCCGGCTCTCGCCGCCCGGAAACGGCAGCGTACCGCCGCTGTCGATCCACGCCTGGTAATCGGCGTTGCCGGACAGCTCCAGATAATTCTTATTTTCAAAAGCGCCAAAATCGCACTCCCGGAAATCCTCCACGATCGTCTGCGGCACTCCCGGAAAAAGAAGCGTTGCCGTTTGTCGGCAGCGAAGCAAAGGGCTGACAAAGAGCATGTCGGGCGCTAGAAAATCTTCTCCGCCCTTCGCAGGGCCGCCATTCACGGGAACATCTGACACCGTGTCCGCGCCGCTTTGCAGATCGCTGCGCGCTCCTTTCAGCTCCGCTCTGCCCTCCTCGCAGAGCGGCTCGTCAGTCGTCCCGATATAACGCCCTTTTAGGTTTCCAGCCGTCTTTCCATGACGGATCATATATATCTTCATTTCAAATTTCCTTTTATCACCATCGGGATACCCGCCGTCACGCGCACTACCGTATCCGCGTTCCGGGCAAGCTGACAGCAGATACGCCCGGTCAGCTCACGCCACGCCCTCTCCTGCGCGTCGATGGGCACCACTCCGCAGCCGATTTCATTCGATACGATGCAGATCCGTGGATTTCTTTCTGCAAGATTTTCCGAAAGCTCCTGAAGGCAACTCTCAGGCTGCATAAACCGCCGGATAAATTCATGAAAATCGAAGATTGCCCGGCACCGAAAAATATCCTCGAACGCGCAGGTTTTTCCGTCCGCAAAATCAGATGGCTTTAAAGAAAAAAGCCTGCACGCCGCATCGCGTTTTCCCTGATAACTTCCGCCAATTACAAGTCTCATATCTTTTTACGCCATTCCTTTCCCGGAGCTTTGAAGCCCCACCGTCCCGTTTCCTGCCGCTTTGCCAGCCGGGCCCCCGCCGCCCGGCTCATGGTTTTCGTTTTTTTACTGTTCACTCCGTTCGCAGTAACTCGTTTTCTTAACCAAGCAGCCGCCCGGCGATCACAACCGCGGCAGCCATCGCCAGCTCACAGGTCTGTACAAAGAACCCGGCCAGATCTCCGGTCGTTCCGCCAAATTTGCTGTACGACATCCAGCGGTAATATCCAAACGCTGCTGCTGCCGCCGCAAAGCAGACCGCTCCGCGAATGCCGCCAACCGCAAGCATCAATACCAGACACACGGCAATGTAGCAGATCATCGTAATCCCGACCGTCTTTTTCTGCGCCGCGTCAGAAAAGGCGTGTACCAGTCCGCTTTTTTTTGCCTTTTTAAAGGTGACGACCGACAGGGCGCTTAACGCGCGTGACAGCACAAAACCGATTGCCAGCACCTCTATATCCGCTGTCGTCGCCTCGCTGTACACGCCGAAGGTCAGAACAAAATAACAGATTCCCATAAGGATCGCAAACGCCCCGGAGTGGGAATCCTTTAAAATCTCCAGCTTTTCCTCTACCGGCTTGTAGGAATTGATCGCATCCGAGGTGTCCAGAAAACCGTCCATATGGATGCCGCCCGTCACAAGCACCGGGATCAAAACCAGCACCGCCGTCCGAAAATTTCCTTCACCCGTGAGATATCCGCCGTACTGCCGCCACAGCACCATCAGCGCTCCGATCGCAGCGCCGATCAGCGGAAAAAAGCAGAACATATAGCGCATCCGCTCCTTTGTCCACTCCATGCGCGGCATCGGAATGCGCGAATACATCGAAAAGGCAACCACAAATGCCCCGATAAGCTTCATAAGATAACCGCCTCGCTTTGCTTTAAGATTACCGGAATTCCATACACGATCTCTGCCACGCAGTCTGCATCGCGCGCCATTGCGCAGTTGACGCTCCCAAGACATTCCAGATACTGCGTCGTCCATTCATCAAACACCGCACCATCCGAAAACACTTCGTTGGTGACGACGATCAGATTGGCGCACTGCTCTCTGATGGAAGCGATGCCGGCCATGATCTTTGCCGCCGTCGCCTGCGGCGTGTGCGCCTTTCCGTCAAAAAATTCATTGGCAGTCAGGTTTGACATGCACTCAAGGAGCGCCGTACTGCCCGGCTCCAGCGCAAGCTTCTGAAGATCCGTCGGACATTCCAGCGTCTCAAACTGCTTTCCGGCGCGCATCCTGCGGTGCCGCGCAATGCGCTTTTGGCTCTCCTCATCTGTACACTGCATCGTTGCGATGTAATAGCGCCTGGTATTTCCAAGCTTTAAAACCTGCTGCTCCGCCCAGGCAGATTTCCCGCTGCCGCTTCCTCCTGTAACCACCAAAAACATGCTATCCGTCTTCCTTTCCATCCATGGATTTCGTGCCGTGTCCGTTTCACCGGTCTGACATTTTACGTGAGCGGCTGGTAAGCCTCCATGGAGATGTCGTCAAAGGTGCTCATTTTCTGGTAGACCTCGCACGCCATATCGAGCACCGGAAACAGCGTAACCGCTCCGGTCCCCTCGCCAAGACACATATTGCAGTGCAGCGCCGCCTCCAGGGAAAGCGCGTCGAGCACAAGCTGCGCCGCAGGCTCCTTCGATACGTGAGAGGCAATCATAAAGTCTTTGCACTGCGGACAGATCTGCGCCGCCGTCAGAGCCGCCACCGAGGAAATGAAGCCGTCGATGACGATCGGCACGCGGTACTTTGCCCCGCCGAGGAACACCCCGGCAAGTCCGGCGATATCCAGTCCGCCGAGAGCCGCCAGCACGTCCACCGCATCCCGGCAGCCGGGGAGGTGCATCGCCAGAGCTTTTTTGATTACCTGTATTTTCTTTTCCAGTCCGGCACTCGTAAGTCCTGCCCCGCGGCCGGTCATTTTCTCCGGCTCCTCGTGAAGAAAAGCGCACGCCAGCGCGCTGCTGGTCGTCGTATTTCCAATGCCCATCTCCCCGGTCGCAAGGATCTGATAGCCCTTCGCCGCCAAGTCGCCCACCAGGTCGCAGCCGGTTTTCAGCGCCTGCAGCGCCTGCGCGCGTGTCATCGCCCACTCCTTCGCCAGATTCTTCGTGCCGTATGCAACCTTACGGTTTAAGGCACAGGTATCCGCCGCCACCCCGATATCGACAGGAAAAATATCTGCACCGGCCTTTTTGCAGAGCACTGCCGCCGTCGCCTGCCCGGAGAGAAAATTTTCTGTCACCAGAGCCGTCACCTCCTGTCCGGTCTGGGTGACGCCCTCCTCCACCACGCCGTTATCGGCGCACATCACGATCAGTCCTTTTTTATCCAGTGAAATGCGGGCGCTGCCCTTGATACCGGCAATGCGCACCAGATAATCCTCCAGCATACCGAGACTGTGCAGCGGCTTTGCAATGCCGTCCCACTTTTTCCGGCAAAGCTCCATTGCCGTCTCATCCAGCTTTTCTGCCTTATATTCCTCTATCCATTCCTTCATCGTTGTACACCCATCTTCTTTCCTGACTTTCGAAAACGGCTGCTGTTCTACCATGCGCGGCTGTTTCCGTTGTCAAAAATTATCCAGCATCCTATCCATTATAAAAAATCCCTCAAAAAGTGTCAACCAAAACAATATACTTTGCTGTGAACGTATAAGCCATTTATGATAATGTCCTAGTATACCACATATGAAAATGTCCCGGATGTGGTAAAATATCCTCTATCTATTTTAGATTGGAGGAAATCATTATCAGAAAGGTAATACTTACAATGGATGAACAGAAAAAATACGAAGTGATCAAATCTCTGGCAGATCACCCGGATGGGAATAAGGACAGGGCTGCCCTCACCCTTGGCTGCACCAAACGCCATATCAACCGTATGCTGGCTGGATACCGCAAAGAAGGAAAGGCTTTCTTTATCCATGGCAATAGGGGACGTAAACCGTCCACCAGCATCCCTGACGAGACCCGCAATCGCATCATCGATCTCTACCTTACAAAATATTTTGATGCTAATTTCCAGCATTATTCAGAACTCCTTGAGGCCCATGAACACATCTGCGTCTCACCTTCTTCTGTAGCTAAGATCCTGGAAAGTAAATATATTCTTTCTCCGAAAGTTACAAAGGCCAAGAAAAAGCGTATGGAAAAGGAGCTTCAGGATAAAAAGAAAAGTGCCTGCAGCCTGAAAGAAGCCGCTGTGCTCCAAACCAATCTCGTAGCGGTTGAAGATGCTCATTCAAGACGTCCAAGATGTGCTTATTTTGGGGAACTGCAGCAGATGGACGCAACTCCCTATGAATGGATCCCCGGGCAGGTATGGCACCTCCACCTGGCTATTGACGATGCTACCGGCCGGGTCACCGGAGCCTGGTTTGACACGCAGGAAACCTTAAAGGGCTACTATCACGTATTCCACCAGATCCTGACCACCTACGGCATCCCTTACAGGATCTTCACAGACCGCCGTACGGTATTTACCTATAAAAAGAAAAACTCCCCATCTCTTGATGAGGATACCTATACCCAATTCGCTTATGCCTGCAAGCAGCTTGGTGTTCAGCTGGAATCCAGCAGTGTCCCGCAGGCCAAAGGCCGCGTAGAACGCCTCAACCAGACACTACAGTCGCGCCTGCCAATCGAATTACGATTAGCAGGGATCACGACCATAGATGCTGCCAATGAATTCCTCCACTCATACATAAAAGAATTCAATGAGAAGTTCGCGCTTCCCCTTAATGGTATCAAATCTGTGTTTGAAACGCAACCGGAAAATGAAAAAATCAACCTGGTTCTCGCTGTCCTGACAGAACGGACCGTGGATTGCGGGCATGCGATCCAGTTCCGGCACCGCCATTACCGGATGCTGGACGCCAGAGGGAAACAGGTACATTACCGCAAAGGCACAAAAATAATGGTTATCCAGGCTTTTGACGGAAGCCTTTTCTGCTGTGTCAATGACAAGGATGTCCATGCACTGGAGGAGATCCCCGAACATATGGAAAGATCCCGGGATCTGGATGCAGACTATCAGCCGCCCAAAGCAAAAAGACATTATATTCCGCCAATGAGCCATCCCTGGCGCAGCAAAACTTTCCAGAAATTCGTAAAGACACAGGAGCACCATCTAATGGATGACGTTCCAGCATAAAAAGCAGCAGAAAAAGATGATAGGTATATACCTACCGAAAGGAGAGATCACATGAGGGACTGGATCGACTGCATCGAAGCGCATACAAAAGCACAGAAAAAATATGATAAAGAACATACACAGGGAATTTACTTAAAACTGAACCTCCGCACAGACCTTGATATCATCCGCTGGTTTTGGGAACAGCCGTCAAAACAGGGAGCCGTAAAACGGCTGATCCGTGAGGAGATCGCCCGAAAAAAGGCGGAAGGAACAGGGAGCGGAGGCGTTGTCAGGAGAACCGTGGAATAATGGGGTTGGGGCCCCGTTATGCCGCGAAAGTCTCTTGAGATAAGCCTCACGGAAAACGCTGTTTCTAAGGAGAAAGGATATATGCCCTTTCTCCTGCCCCCTGCGGGGCGGGTTCGGGCAGGGCCCGATTATGGGTCAAGGGACAGGTCCCTTGCGGGTTCTTAGGGCAGAGCCCTAAGCTTCCAGAGGACATCTGCCACGTAGCCATATGAAATCAGCACCGGAAAACCGGTGCTAATGTTTCAGTTTTTTCGGGACATTTTCAAAAATGCTTGACACCAAAACAATATACTTTGCTGTGAACGGAATGAACAGCAACCAGAAAAAGGCACCCGGTCCCGGAACCAGATGCCATTTTTCGTAAAAATCATCGCCGATCACAGATTGGATATCGCCAGTGCATATTCCGCCAGATATCGACTCTCAAATGCCGGAAATTTCTTGATGCGGTATTTGTACAGCTTTTGCAGAAATACTGCATCTGTCATAGAAGGCGTAGCTTTAATTGCCTTGACGGCATTGACCGCCGTCGTCTGTCCATGCTGGATGGAGTAGCTGTATACCGCCCCCTTTACTACTTCGGAACGCACCGCAAGATTGATGCCGGACCTTGCCAGCGTGGTCTCCACCGGATCATAATAATTCACCTTTGCGAACTTGTCCTGCAGCTCTGCGAACTGCTTCGGATTTCTTGCATAGATTGTATTCCACGCCTTATAAAACTTCTTGTTGCCCTTCAGCTTTGTGCCGTCCGTCAGCGCTACATAGGGCTTGAACTCCGCGCAAAGCTTTGCATTCTGCGAATACGCATATTTCACAAACGGAAGCAGGGAATAGCGGTTATCAAACTGGTAAGCGCCGCAGGCATTCCCGTTGTCTCCTCCTGTCTGGTTATACGCCGCGGAGCCGGACTCAAAGGTAAGGAAAAACAGCATTCTGTCCGACGGCGAATTCGTGGTATCCGGAACCAGCGTACACTCTCCGTTTGCAGCCGCTATGTATTTTCGTCCCTTCCAGGTAACCGTTCTGCCGGTGATCATGACACCGGTTTTGACATGAAAGGCATAAAGCTTTCCGTCAATCGAATAGATCCCTGTCACACGCTCGCCGGTGCTCTTGGACAGATAATATTTCTTTCCGTTAAGCTCCAGCCAGCCGGTCTTCATATCATTCTTGAAATAGTACCACTTGTTATTCACCTTCTGCCAGCCCGTCTGCATCACGCCCTTGCTGTCAAAAAGGTACGACTTTCCGTTGCTGAACTTATAGATCTGGTTTGTGATGGCAAAGCGGTTGCTTTTCTGGAAATAATACTTTTTCTTGTTGATCGTTTTCCAGCCATACTGGCTCACACCGTCCTTCGAAAAATAACGGTAGCCGCCCGGCATCTTGCAAAGACCGGTCAGACGATATCCATATTTATTTACGTAATACTTCCCGATCGGGGCAATCGTGATCCATTTGGATTTGAGCATCACACCGGCAGATGTATAATAATAATACTTGCCGTTTATTTTCTGCCAGCCCGCCTTGAAGTTTTTTACCCAGCGCCCGTCGTCGCGCACGAACACGCGCGTCTTCTTGCCGTTAACACTCTTAGTCAGCCATTTATTGCGGTCCATATAACCGCTGCTGTTCAGATGGCGGTCCCCTACCCACTTGTTTTTTACCAGTGTTTTTCCGTTTTTATAACAACGCATGTCCCCGTTTTTGCCGACGGACTTCCATGTATAAGTGGCTGCCTTTGCACTGATCGGCACACTTGCCGCAAAAATCAGCGCGAAAAGCATAACGATAAGATAAACGCCCTTCTTTTTCATTTCATTACTCCTCCTTAACTGAACCAGTGACTGCCTATTTTCAGCCTGCCGTATCCTGTATTAAAAAAATAATATCCTTTCAGCTTAGAACCATCTGTAAGTACCTCTGTGGCAGCCTTTTTACAATTTGCATACGCTGTTTTCTCCCAGCCGGAAAGTGATCCGCTATAGTAAGCCCGGTTGAAATATCCGCTATATACCGCAGAGAACTGACCGCTCTGAAAAATAACGCTCTTCAGCGTATTCGGAAATTTTGAGCTGTTTACCCGGTTGACTATTACGCTGGCAACCGCCAACATTCCCTTATATGACTGATTGCCGGCTTCCGCAAAGGTGATCGATGCAAGGAGCCGGACGTCCGCCTCCTTTGGCGGGTTCTTCGGGTTCTTATTTCCCTTTGTGATATTCCCCTCTGCGTCCACGTAGCTCTTATTGCTGCCGCTGCCGATCCACTGCGATGTGGCCATCACGCCGTTCTTATCGTAATAATGCTTCTCGTACCACTGGTTTACGACCTTCCCGGAACCTTTCAGACAGCAATAGGTCTTTCCTTTAACCGTAAACATGCCGTATTTCGATTTCCCGTTGCTGCCGTAATAATAATTTTTTACCCAGCGGTTTTTTACCATCTCTCCCTTGGAATTGTAATAATAATCCCCCACACGCTTGCTCGTGACGCGTCCGGTATCCTTTTTGCAATAATAGGTTTTGCCTCGGACGGTAAATTTTCCGGTCTTCAGCTTCCCGTTTGAACCAAAGTAGAAATATTGTTTTTTAATCTTCACCCAGCGGTTCTTTACCATTACGCCGTCCTTTGCGTAATAATAGCTTCCGACCTTTTTGCTGACGACTCTTCCCGTGGACCGCTTCACATAGTAATATTTTCCGCCCACCGAAAAACGCCCGGTCTTCAGATAACCCTTTTTATCAAAATAATACCATTTCCCGCTGATTTTTTTCCATCCGTTTTTTACATATGTCTTTTTTTTCGTGTCGTAATACTTCGTCTTTCCTCCGGATTGTTTCCACCCGGCACTGCACACCGTCGAAAACGACAGCGTACACAGAATAACAAGCAGCAAAAAAAATACTGTTCGTTTCTTTTTCATAACTTGTTCAAAATCCTCTCCCTCTGTTTTGTTACGAAAATATTAAAACATTTGCTCTCACTATAACATTTTTTCCTTATTCTGTCAACTTTTCGCAACACTTTCTCTATAATGCTTTTCGCAACACTTTCTCTATAATGCACAAAAAGCAAAAGGATCTCAAACAAAAAAAGCGGTCTGACCGCCTTTTTTGTATATAAAAAAACAGATTTCTTCTTTTTTCGTCAGATGATGATACAGATAAATCCGCCGCTGTTTTCATTGACGATCCGCTGCATAACCTGCTGCAGCTTCTGTCTGCCCTCATCCGTGATCTGCGAGAGCTTCTGGCGGATCCCGTCCTCCGTCATCTGTTCGATAGACTTCCCGAAAATATTCGTCTCCCAGATGCCCTCGCCGTTCTGCGACGATTCCTTAATGTAAGCGATCAGATCCTCCGCCTGCTGCTCGCTGCCGACGATCGGCGAGATCTCCGTCTCGATTTCCGCACGGATCAGATGAATGGACGGACTGACTGCTCTGAGCTTCACACCGAATTTTCCGCCCTGGCGGATAAGGACCGGCTCCTCCATACGGATCTCGCTCTGGCGCGGCGTAATCACGCCGTATCCTGTGCTGCGCACCGACGCAAGCGCCTCCTGTGCCTGCTCATATTCGGTTTTCAGTGCTGACAGCTCCTTCACCATGGCAATAAGCTGATACTCTCCTTCGATCTCCACTCCCGCAAGGTCGCTGAGCATCCGGTAATACCAGGCGTCATCCACATCCACACGGATCTGCGCGCTGCCTTCCTCCTCTCCATTGCCACGGATATCCGCCTTTTCCACGAACTCCAATGCACGCAGCTTCGCTATTCCTTCCGTACCCAATGTCTCCTCCGAAGCCTTTTCCTGCATCAGATCTTTTGTGATATTGACAAGCCCTTCCTTCACCGGGTGCTCCGGCGGAAGCATTTCCACCCATTTGGGTATGTACAATTCTAATCGGTTCAGATTCAAAAAAATACCCCCTTACCTGTACTGTTCCAGTATATGTAAGGGAGTATAAAACTATGACAAATCAGCCTTCCACAAAAAGCGGCGTGGAATAATAACGGTCTCCGGAATCCGGGAGAAGCGCAACGATCGTCTTTCCTTTATTTTCCGGGCGCTTTGCAAGCAGCAGCGCCGCATGAAGTGCTGCCCCGGAGGAGATGCCCGTAAGAACGCCCTCGGTTCTGCCAAGCTCCTTCGCCGCTGCGAAGGCGTCCTCATTTTCTACCCTGATAATCTCATCGTAAACAGAGGTGTTCAGCACCTCCGGAACAAATCCGGCTCCAATGCCCTGGATCTTGTGCGCTCCGCTCCTGCCCTCGGAAAGCACCGGGGAAGTAGCAGGCTCCACGGCAACCACCTTTACCTGCGGATTTTTGCTCTTTAAATATTCGCCGACGCCTGTGATCGTGCCGCCTGTGCCGACACCTGCCACAAAGATATCTACCGTGCCGTTCGTGTCTTCCCAGATTTCCGGACCTGTGGTCTCCCGGTGCATTTTCGGATTCGCCGGGTTCACAAACTGTCCCGGAATAAAACTGTTCTCAATCTCTCCTGCCAGCTCCTCTGCTTTCGCAATGGCGCCCTTCATGCCCTTTGCGCCCTCTGTAAGCACAATTTCCGCCCCGTAGGCTTTGAGGATATTCCTGCGCTCCACGCTCATCGTCTCCGGCATGGTGAGGATGATGCGGTATCCCTTTACTGCTGCGATCGCCGCAAGACCGATGCCGGTGTTGCCGGAGGTCGGCTCGATAATTACCGCGCCGGGCTTCAGCTTTCCTTCCGCCTCCGCCGTCTCTATCATCGCCTTTGCCACACGATCCTTCACGCTGCCGGCCGGATTAAGGTATTCCAGCTTCACAAGAAGGCGCGCCTCCAGATGATGCTTTTTCTCTAAATTTTCCGCCTCTACAAGCGGTGTACCGCCGATCAGCTCCAGTGTGCCGTGATAAATTTTTCCCATGATCTTTTCCTCGCTTTCTTTTCCTATATTTCCTACCTGTTAAGTATGGTATCTATTCTTAGTTTACCATATATTCTCTATTTGTCAACCTCTTTTTTTCCGGTCACTGTAAGAAGCTCCACCGCCCCGGTAAATGCCGGATCTGCGACCCGTTCATGTACCGTTTCCGTCAGATACCCCTCCCAGGAAAAGTGCAGGTGTCCGCACAGCACCTCCGCCACAGGACTGTCCTTGGCATAGACCAGTTCCAGGAATTGCTGCGTTGTCTCATTCGGCTCATAAAACGTATCCTCTCCCCACACAAGCGCCCTGTCCTGCCACACTTCCTTTGATTTTTGGTTCAGTTCATCATCTATCCGCGATTCCAGAGGAACATGGAGCATCAAAATAACCGGCTTTCCCATTGAGAACAGCGTCTTTACCTTTTTCAGAGTCTTTTTGGAAATCTGGCTGGTGTTATTATCAACGCCTACCAGCAGCACTTCTCCGAGATCCATTGATACAACATTCTCCGCTCCATCCAGTTCCCTGTGCAGCGCCTTTGCCTGCTCCTTTTCCATGGTGGTGTACCAGACGCCGTAATCATGGTCCGCCCGCACATACATCCACGGTGTTTCCAGCTTCTCAAGTCCCTCCTGCAGACAGGCGAGCGTTCCGTCTGATGCAAAATCAACCATATCTCCTGCAAGCAGGATCGCATCCGCTCCAAGCCCATCGAGCATTCCAGCCATCTCAGACCACATATCTGCGGAATCCGTTCCGTCCGCACTCTGAAACAGCTCCTTTCTCTGTGCGACCGTCTCATACTCTTCTTCGGGCACGTCGCCGCTCTCCTCCACAATATGCATATCCGCAAGAAATGCCAGACGGTATTCCTCTGTCAGCCCCGGAATATAAATGGTGTCCTCTTTTACCGCAACCTTTGACGTTGCCTGACATCCGGACACACACAGCAGCGGCAGCAGGGCCGCGGCAATCCCTATCATCCATTTTCTGTTTCTCATAGCCTTCTCCTTAAGCAAACTTCCGTGCAAGACGGGTTAATATTAATGAAAACTGCCGCAATTTTATAATTGCGGCAGCAATGCAGTTGCAATACTGAAAAATACCAGGATGGAACAGGTGTCCACCAGTGTGGAAATGATCGGCGCCGACACGATCGCCGGGTCGATGTTTACTTTTTTCGCCAGCAGCGGCAGAACACAGCCGATCAGCTTGGAGATGATGATCGTCACGATCAGCGAACAGCCCACAACAACGGCGATAAGCGGATCCCTGTACATGATCAGGATCCGGATACCGTTCGCCACCGCCAGAATGACGCCGACCACGATCGAGACGCGGAATTCCTTGAACATCGCCCGAAAGATATCATTAAAGTGAATCTCATCCAGCGCAATGCCGCGGATGATCAGCGCAGAACTCTGGGAACCACAGTTTCCGCCGGTACCCATGAGCATCGGGATAAAGGAAACCAGAAGCGGAACCGCCTCAAACGCTTTCTCGTATTTTGTGATCAGAATGCCCGTCACCGTGGAGGAAAGCATCAGAAACAAAAGCCACAGTACACGGTTTTTCGCGTGCTGGAAAACCGACGTATCAAAATAGGATTCCTCGGACGGATTGACCGCCGCCATTTTGCTGATATCCTCTGTCGCCTCGTCAACCATGACGTCGATCGCGTCGTCGACGGTGACGATGCCGACCATCAGATTGTCCGCGTCAACGACCGGCAGCGCCAGCAGGTCGTACTTGCGGAACAGCCGCACAACCTCCTCCTGGTCGGTGTGCGTGGTGACAGACTTGATCTCCGTCTCCATGATCTCTTCCATGGTGGTGTCGTCATCCATCGTGAGCAGATCCTTCGCCGTCACAATGCCGACCAGCCTGCGGTGCTCCAGAATATAGCAGGTGTAGATGGTTTCCTTGT
Source organism: Marvinbryantia sp. (assembly GCF_047017445.1). NCBI lineage: Bacteria > Bacillati > Bacillota > Clostridia > Lachnospirales > Lachnospiraceae > Marvinbryantia > Marvinbryantia sp. The sequence continues at coordinate 69,698 of NZ_JBKXTT010000016.1, forward strand.
GAATGCCGACGCGCTTGATGTGCGTGAGCGCCTGTGCAACCGTCGTGTGCTTGCGCAGATCGACGTATTCGGTTGTCATGATGCTGCCGGCGCTGTCGTCCGGATAATTCAGAAGCACGTTGATCTTATTTCTCTTTTCCGGTCCCACCGTCTCCAGGATACGTGTGACCAGATTCGCCGGAAGGTCCTCCAGAAGGTCTACGGTATCGTCCATAAACAATTCATCCAGAATCACCTTCAGCTCCCGCTCGGTGAACATCTCCACCAGATCGGATTGCTGGTTGCCATCCATATTTGCAAATACATCCGCCGCCTTATCCTTGGGGATCAGGCGGAACGCGAGCACCAGCTCCTTATCTTCCAGTTCTGACAGAAGAACCGCAATGTCCACAGCGTTCATGACGTTGAGGATGCTCCTCACCGCCTTGAATTCCCGCGCAGACAACAGCTCTTCGAAAATTTCTCTGTCCATAGCTATTCTCCCTTCTCATTATGAAATTGCACGATCGACCTTCCAAAGAAGGGTAACTGCCGCCTGAGTCCATTGCGTTCACCTGCCTTTCCTTTTCTCCTGATAAAGTATTTTCGCCCTTAGCGGATGCGGTCCGGGAAACCGACCTTTCTCTGTACCTTGCGCAGCGTCTTGTTTGCAAAATACGACGCCTTTTCCGCATTGTTTTTGATGATGCCGTCGATGTACGCCTTATCCTTTTCAAGACGCGCCACCTCCGCCTGCAGCGGGGAAAGCTGTGCTGCCACCGCCTCGCCGACCGCCATCTTCAGCTCGCCGTAGCCCTTGCCGTCGAATTCGCTCTCAACCTCGGAGGGCGTCTTTCCGGTGCATGCGCAATAAATATCAATGAGATTCTTCACACCCGGCTGCTCGTCACGGTAGCGGATGCAGCCCTCGGAATCGGTGACTGCGCGCTTACACTTGCGGATGATAGTATCCGTATCGTCCATCAGATAAATGCTGCCGTTCGGGTTTTCGTCCGACTTTGACATCTTCTTCTCCGGGTTCTGCAGGCTCATGATCTTCGCGCCCGCCTTGCCGATATACGGCTCCGGGATGGTAAAGGTGTCGCCGTAAATGCTGTTGAAGCGCTGCGCGATATCGCGTGTAATCTCCAGATGCTGCTTCTGGTCGATGCCCACCGGGACCACGTCTGCCTGAAACAGCAGGATATCCGCCGCCATCAGCACCGGATATGTGAACAATCCGGCGTTAATATTGTCCGCGTGTTTCGCCGCCTTATCCTTGAACTGCGTCATGCGGTTCAGCTCACCCATGTAGGTGTAGCAGTTTAAGATCCAGGCAAGCTCAGCGTGTCCCGAAACATGCGACTGGTAATAAATGCAGTTTTTCTCCGGGTCCAGCCCTGCAGCGATATATAAAGTGAGCAGCGCGCGCGCACGTTTGCGCAGTGTCGCCGGATTCTGCCGCACCGTGATGGAATGCTCATCCACCACGCAGTAGAAGCACTCATATTCGTCGCTCAGTGCCACCCAGTTTTTCAGCGCGCCGAGATAATTTCCCAATGTAAGATTTCCGGTTGCCTGCATTCCGCTGAACAACACTTTTTTATCATTAATCATAATTATGCCGCCTTCCTTCGTGTTCGCAGCCGTCCGTTTCTCCCACCGCTGCGATATTTCCTTCCATAGTTTATCATCTGAATATCGGAAAGTCAATCATTGACATTTACTCCTGTATCGTCCATACTAAAAGCAAAACGAACGCAAAGGAGAATTTTCATGGAAAAAATTGCAAGCTTTATGATTGACCATATCAAACTGCAGCCAGGTCTTTACGTGTCGCGAAAAGATACCTTCGGCGATACCGTCATCACGACCTTCGACATCCGCATGACCTCCCCGAACGAGGAGCCGGTCATGAATACGGCGGAGGTGCACACGCTGGAGCATCTCGGTGCCACCTATCTGCGCAGCGATAAAGAATTCGGTTCAAAGATCGTCTATTTCGGACCGATGGGCTGCCGCACGGGCTGCTACCTTCTGCTTGCCGGAGATTATGATTCCGTCGATATCGTACCGCTGATCACCGGCATGTTTACCTTCATCCGCGATTTCCGCGGAGAGATACCGGGCGCCGAAGCAAAAGACTGCGGCAACTATCTCGACCACAATCTCGCTATGGCAAACTATGTGGCGGACCGCTACTTAAAGGTTCTTGAGAACATCACACCGGACCGCCTGGTATATCCCGTCTGAATCCCGTCCGGGCGCTTTTTGCGTCCGGCATTTTTTTATGGCTTATCATATCCTTTGATGACGGAGATTGCCGCCGCTTTTTTCCTCTGCATCCTGCGCAACAGGCGCCGGATACGCTTCGGCTTGCCAAGATACACATTGCGCACATAGGAAAAGCAGGCATTCTCTCCGTATTTGTCCAGAATCCGCAGCAGATGCTCCAGCTCCTGCTGCGTTTTCGGATGCATCATATAGTGGCTCTTTCCTTTCAGAAAATACGCCAGCGGGTCGTGCTGCGTGTAGGTGCCCCAGTTGTAGATCTTCGACGCCGCAACGCGGTCCGCGAGCATCTCCGCCACATAGCGCCGCGGCATCCGCATTCCAGCCATCGCGTGATCCTTATCCTCCAGACTGTAGTCGATCCAGTATTCAAAGTGGTGCTTGTTTCTGCCCTTGTGGTGCAGCCACGCCGCCGAATAGCCCTTATCCTCGCGCTCGGCATTGTTCGGGCTGCGCGTTCCCTGGTAATATTTTGCTCCGACAAGAAATTCCGACGGCATGTATTTTGACAGATCATGCGTCAGCCCCTGCCAGTATAGTCCGATTTTAAAGCAATGCTGCATCACCAGGAGCTTGTGCCCGGTGATGGTACAAAAATGTCCGATTGGATTCATGTTACTTTATTCCCTTCTTTCCGATTAAAACAACGACCGTTCTCTCCGGAACCTCTTTTATCCGCACCTTTGCGCCAAGCATTTCCGGCTCCGCCGGGAAAGCGTCCTCTCTGCCGGTATCGATGGCAATATGCCACGCATAGCCCTTCGGGAGCGACGGCAGCGCAAATTCCTGCGGCAGCGGATTGAAATTGTATGCGATGTACAGATAATCCTCCTCACCGGCGTAAGCGCCGCACAGCAGCACGCCGAGCTGCCTGCTGTTGTAGGCAAAGTCGCCGTACCAGGCACGGCTGCTGTGATACGACATGTCCGGATATCCACAAGATTTATAATCCGACATCTGCGGCTCCTTCGTCAGATGCAGTATCTTATGCTCCTTTCGGAAGGCAATCGCCTTTTTTACAAATTCCGTCAGCTGCGTGTTTTTCTGGTACGCGCTCCAGTCCACCCAGGAAACGGGGCTGTCCAGACAGTAGGGGTTATTATTGCCGCTCTGCGAATTGCCGAATTCGTCACCCGCAAGCAGCATCGGCGTGCCCTGTGAGAGCAGCATAAGCAGAAAGGCATTGCGCACCTGCTTCCTTCGCAGCGCGCTGACAGCCTTCTTTTTGCACTGCCCCTCCGCACCGCAGTTCCAACTGAAATTGTAGGCGGAGCCATCGGTATTCTGCTCGCCGTTCTCCTCATTATGCTTGTTATCGTAGCTCACCAGATCCTGCAGCGTAAAGCCGTCGTGGTTCGTCATATAATTGATGATGCCAAACTCCGCAGCATTCCGCCGTCCGCGCCAGGCTGCCGTTTCCAGCACACCCTCATCGCCCTTTAAGAGACGGCGCATGTCCACCAGAAATCCGTCATTGCATTCCGCAAAGCTGCGCGTGCCATCCCCGCGGCCGTTCCACCAGCCGGAAATATTTCCTGCGAGCAGCTTCGTGCCCGCAAGCAGCGGATCTCCCGCAAGATGACGGCAGATTTCTTCATTTCCCATAATATGAAAGCCATCGATGTGGTATTCCCGCACCCAGAACGTCAGACAATCAAGCGCCGTCCGCACCGGAATCTCCCATGTGAAGTATATATCCAGCAATACCTCGATGCCATTTTCATGAAATGCACGCACGCAGTCCTTAAGCTCCCGCACGGGATCCGGGGTTGCCGCATAGGAACGCCGGGGCGCAAAATAGTTTCCCGCCCCATAGCCCCAGTAATTCTTCTTTCCAGGCAGCGCCTGCAGCGCCGGACGCCCTTTTTTCACGACCGGCAGCGGCGACGGCTCGTAAACGGGCATCAGCTTTACCTGATTGACGCCAAGCTCCTTCAGGTAGGGGATTTTTTCCTGCAATCCCTTAAAGGTGCCTTTCCACCTCACCTTCGAGCGCGAGTGCCTGGTGAAATTGCGCACGTGCAGGTGGTACATCACGGCGTCCTCCCAGGCGATATCCGGCTTTTTATCCGCCTTCCAGTCGTAATCGGCAAACGCCATTCCGCAGCGGACATCCGCCCAGCTCTCGGCATTCTCCTTCTGCGGACAGATGAGAGCCGCATAGGGATCGCCCGCGATCTCCCCGTCGACTCTGAACTGATACGTGCACTGTTTCCACGGCATTCCGATGACCTTCATCGTGCGCAGTCCGCCGATCGCCGCTTCGTCGGGAAAAGGCTCCTCCTGCATAAGAGCGCCGCTCTTTTTGTCGTACAGCAGAAGGTCCGCCTTCTGTCCCTTTCCCGCGGCAACGGTAAACCGAATCCCATCTCTCTCCTTTACGGCGCCGGGTGTACAGAAAAGTGCCGCACTTTTCTCTACTGTCCATACTTTCTGCCTGTTCTGCAACATTTTCTCATCCTTTCCGTAAGCATCTTTGAAACCAGTATAACATAATTCTCCCCGGTTTGTATAATACTTTTGAAATTTACTTACTATTTACTTGCATTTAGCGGAAGATTTTGCTAAAGTGGTGGTAACCCCAACGGGGACAAAGAAAAAAGCGAGGTTAAACTTATGAGCGAAAATGATGTAAACTGCAGCGGAAACTGCGCTTCCTGCGGCGAAGACTGCGAACAGGCAACCGTCACCCTCACGCTGGACAACGGCGAGATTTTAGAGTGCGCGATCCTGACCGTTTACCCGGTTGGCGACAAGCAGTATATCGCGCTCCTTCCGCTGGATGAAAACGGCGAGAACGAGGACGGTGAGGTATTCCTGTATCGCTACAAGGAAGAAAACGGCAACCCGTCCCTGGAAAATATCGAGGACGACGATGAATACGAAGCTGCCGCAGACGCGTTCGATGAAATGCTGGACGAGCAGGAATTCGACGAGCTGCTGGAGGACGACGAGGAAGAATAATTTTTTCTGCCGCACTTCTTATAAAAAATGAGCCGCACCCTTTCGGGCGCAGGCTCATTTTTTACAGCAGAAACGGCGACGGCTTTAAGCTCCTGCCGTATTTTTCTTTCAGCACGCAGAGCGTGAGCTGCTCGGAGGCGCGTGTGATGCCGACGTAGAACATGCGGCGTTCCTCCTCGATATCGCTGACAAGCAGCGCCTTTTTGTAGGGAATGATGCCCTCGTTTACGTCGATCAGAAAGACGATCGGAAATTCCAGCCCCTTTGCGCTGTGCAGCGTGGTGAGCGTCACGCAGTCGCTCTTTTCCTGGCCGTTTTTCGCCTGCTCGCGCAGCATTTCGGTGTATTCCTCCATGTAAGCGAACCACTCTGCATGTGTCTTATAGCCTTTGGCGCTCTCCGCCAGCCGGTCCAGCACCTCATAGAGATCCTCAGCCTTAATCCTGCGGTATTCGGCGTATTCCTCCAGATATTTTTCGTAGCCGATGCCGTGTCGTATGTACTGCACCGCCGCATAGGGCTGCATCCGTGCGAGCGCCGCCAGATCCTGCTCAAGCTTGTCGATACGCTGGATTACCCAGTACTTATCCTCGTAGTACATGCGCAGCCGCTCGAAATCTACCTGCGGAGCATCCAGACAATTCCGCTCAATGTAGCGCTTCGGCTTGTTGATGATCTTTAAAACGTTCGCGCGGCTGCGGTCACCCAGAGCAAGCTGCAGATAAGCGATAATATGACGCGCGATCCAGTGCTCAAACAAATTTGGAAGAGAATCCCGCATCCGAAACGGCACATTATACTCCAAAAGCTTCTGGGACAGCACGCCTGCGTCTGTATTGTTGCGGTAGAGAACGGCAATATCTTCGTAACGTCGTCCCTGCGCGAGCGCCTTCTGAATGCGCTGGATGATGCCAAGGCTCTCCTGCTGCTGATCCTGGAAAATAATTTTTTCTACCGGCAGCCCGTCCTCCTTCACCTTCCTGATCTTCTTCTCGTAGCGCACCGTATTTCTGCCGATCACGTGCGCTGCCAGGTCGCAGACATTTCCCGGGCAGCGGAAGTTGCAGTCGAGAAGATACTGCTTTGCCTGCGGAAAATCCTTCGGAAAGTTCAGCATGATCTCCGGCTTCGCACCCCGGAAGCGATAGATCGACTGATCATCGTCCCCCACCACGAAAAGATTGTTTCGCGGCGCCGCCAGAAGCTTTATGATGTCATACTGAAGCCGGTTAATGTCCTGAAATTCATCCACAAGAATGTACCGGAACCGGTTTCGCCAGCCTGCCAGAATATCCGGGCGCGCAGAAAAAAGCTCCCAGGTATAAACCATCAGATCGTCGTAATCAAGCTTTCCCGCACGCTCCATGCCGCGGCAATATTTCCGGTAAATCTCCCGGAACAGCTCTTCCGGCACGCTCGCCGCATAATAATGCTCCAGCGGAATACGCTCGTTCTTTACCCGGCTGATCTCGCGCGCCACATCGTGCAGAAACTCCGCCTCGTCCTCGATCTCTATATCCATCGGAGCGGTGATTTCTCTGAGAAAACGGTATTTTTCTTCCTCCGATGCAATGTTTGCACCTGTATAGTGGTATGCGTGTCTGAGAATTTCGAAGAAAAGCGAGTGAAAGGTTCCGAAGCGGATCTGTGTCTGCCTGCTGTCTGTCAGCGCAAGAAAGCGCTTCTGCATTTCCTGGGCGGCAGCCCTGGTGAAGGTGACGACCAGAATGTGGATCGGCAAAACGCCGCACTGCTGTGTAAGGAATTTTGTCCGTTCTGTGATAACTGTGGTTTTTCCGGAACCGGGTCCCGCAAGAACGATCGCAGGACCCTCCCGGTGCATAACCGCTTCCTTTTGTGCTTTGGAAAGCGCCATCTTACTGCTCCAGCTTTGCGATTGCAGCCTTAATGCGCGCGATCGTCTCATCGTGTCCGAGAATTTCCATGATCTCGGTCGCGCCCGCAGGCGTCATCTGCTTTCCGGATGTCGCCGTACGGATGGGCCACATCACATAGCCATTTTTGTAGCCGTGATCCTTTGCAAAATTCACCAGAAGCTCATAGAGCGCGTCGTTGCTGTAATCCTCCTGCGCCTCCAGGACCGGCAGCACTTCCTTTAACACTGCAAGGGAGCTTTCTCCGGTCGTTTTCATCTTTTTATGGGTGTACATGGAAACGTCGTACTCCGGCACCGCCTCGAAGAAGTCAATCAGAGCCGGGATGTCCGGGAATACCTCGATCCTTGTCTTTACCATCTCCGCGATCTTATGAAAATCCACGTCTCTGGTGATCGCCTGCTTCATATACGGAAGCGCCATCTCATAGAATTTCTCGGAATCCATCGCCTTCATATACTCGCCGTTCATCCATTTCAGCTTATTGATGTCAAATACCGCCGGAGATTTGCTCATGTGATGGTAGTCGAACGCCTCCACCAGTTCCTCCAGCGAAAAGATTTCGCGGTTGTCCGACGGGCACCAGCCGAGCAGCGCCACATAATTGACGATCGCCTCAGATAAAAAGCCCTGCTCCAGCAGATCCTCGTAGGAGGAATGACCGCTTCTCTTGCTGAGCTTTTTGTGGTTCTCGTCCGTGATCAGCGGGCAGTGCACATAAACCGGCACCTCCCAGCCAAACGCCTCGTAGAGACGGTTGTACTTCGGCGCGGAGGAAAGATACTCGTTTCCACGCACGACATGGGAAATCTTCATCAGATGGTCGTCCACCACGTTCGCGAAATTGTAGGTAGGGAAGCCGTCTGATTTGATGAGGATCATGTCGTCCAGCTCAGCGTTCGGCACCTCGATAGTTCCATAGATATCGTCCTCGAATTTTGTCGTGCCCTCGTTCGGCACGTTCTGACGGATAACGTAGGGAACACCGGCGTCCAGCTTCGCCTGAACCTCCTCTTTGGAAAGATGCAGGCAGTGCTTGTCATACACCACGATCTCCTTGCCGGCGATCTCCTGCTTTAAGGATTCCAGACGCTCCTTGTCGCAGAAGCAATAATACGCCTCACCCTTTTCGATCAGCTTCTTTGCATATTCCAGATAAATGCCCTGCGCCTGACGCTCGCTCTGCACGTAGGGACCGTAGCCCTTGTCGATATCGGGACCCTCGTCATGCTTTAAGCCTGCGTGCTCCAGCGTGCGGTAGATGATCTCCAGCGCGCCCTCCACAAAGCGCTCCTGGTCGGTGTCCTCGATGCGCAGCAGAAAATCGCCGCCCTCATGCTTTGCGATCAGATAGGCGTACAGCGCTGTGCGCAGGTTTCCTACATGCATGCGCCCTGTCGGGCTCGGTGCAAAACGTGTTCTTACTTTACTCATTTTCCCATATCTCCTCTTTTTTGAAAATTTTAAAAATAATGCTTGCAAAATTAAAAAAGATTGTATATAATATCCGTTGTGTGAAGCACTTCACATAAATTAAGCTTCTGTGGCTCAGTTGGTAGAGCAACGCATTCGTAATGCGTAGGTCGCCGGTTCGAGTCCGGCCAGGAGCTTTTTTTATTGCCTTTTTCTGACAAAAATGCCAACGCACGATCAGACGCTTTGTTATTTTATCCCGGAAGTGATCCCGTGTCAAGCAAAGATTCTCCGTTACTGTTCACTCCGTTCTCAGTAACTTTCGCAAATCCATTTAAAATTCGCTTCGCGAATGGGATTTGCTCACACCTGAATCATGTTCTCACGCCTCAAACAGCAAGTGCTTGAGGCTGACGTGAACAGTAACGATTCTCCTTACTTGATAAAGCGGTCGATCGCCTTGTTCAGCTCCTCTATCGTCTCCATGTCTCCGGTCTCAACAGCATCCACCAGACAATGCGCAATATGATCCTGCAGGATGACCTTTCCGGTGTTGTTGATCGCCGCCTTCACTGCCGAAAGCTGTATGAGCACCTCGCTGCAGTCCCGCCCGTCCTCCACCATGCGCTTGATGGATTCCAGGTGCCCGATGGCACGCGAGATGCGGTTCAGCACGGATTTCACATGCTCAGGGTCGTGCGTATGGCTGTGCGCCCCGTGCGTGTGTGTGTGTGTGCCGTCATGCGTATGCGTGTGTGCACTGTCATGCGTATGCGTGTGTACGCCGTCATGCGGGGCGGATGATTCCTCCGCCCCGTGTGTGTGCTCTATGACCGTACCGTCTTCTAATATATGTGTATGCTTCTCCGGGTTTGCGCCCTGTTTGCTCATACTTTTTTCAGCCTTTCTTTTTTACCGTTTTCTTCGCGGAATCCTTCTTCGTTTCTTTCTTAGCCGTTTTTTCGGATACCTTCTCCGGTTCCTTCTTTTCCGGCTTCTCAGATGCCTTCTCCAGCCCTTTCTTTTGCGGTTTTTCAGATACCTTCTCCGGCTCCTTCTTTTCCGGCTTCTCAGATACCTTCTCCGGCCGCTCCGCCGCTTCCATCTTCCGCATCAGTTCGTCCTTCAGCGATACCTTCTCAGGAGCCGCCTTCGCGGTTTTCTTTGTACCTGCCGCCTTCTTCTCTTTCGCCGCCTTATTGGACGCCGCTTTCGGCTCCGCCTTTGCATAGGAGAAGATGCTGATTCCCATCGGCGGGATCTTTACAGTAATGGAATTTTCCTGACCGTCCGCTTCCTCCTTCTTCGACTGCTTGACGCGCGGGTTTACATTGCCCTCGCCGCCGAATTCTGCACGGTCACTGTTAAAGATTTCCTTATATTTGCCCGGATATGGAACGCCCACTTTGTGATCCGCGTAAACGAGCGGCGAGAAATTGCAGACGATCAAAAGCGTCTCGTCCTTCTTTGCCGTATTTCTGGTAAATACCAGCAGATTCTCGTTCGCATTGATCGCGTTGATCCAGGTGAAGCCCTCCGGCTCATAGTCCATCTCGTAAAGCGCCGGATGCGATCTGTAAAACTCCAGAAGCGCTTTATAATACGCCTGCATCTGTCGGTTCGGCTCCTGTTCAAGATCCTCCCAGTCGAGCCCCTTCGCCTCGTTCCACTCCTTATACTGGGCGAATTCCTGTCCCATAAAGAGCAGCTTCTTGCCCGGATGCGCCATCATGTAGCCGTATGCCGCGCGCAGATTTGCAAACTTCTGTGTAAGGTCACCCGGCATTTTGTTGATCAGCGAACACTTGCCATGCACCACTTCATCGTGCGACAGCGTCAGAATGAAGTCCTCACTGTACGCATAAATCATACTAAATGTCAGCCCGCCATGATTTCCGGCGCGGTAGATCGGATCAAGCGACATATAGCCGATGAAATCGTTCATCCAGCCCATATTCCATTTATAGTCAAAGCCAAGACCGCCGTCATCCAGCGCGCCCGTGATCTTCGGCCATGCCGTCGATTCCTCCGCGATCAGGATCGCACCGTCCCTGCGCTTCTTAAAAACAGAATTCAAATGCTTCAGAAACTCGACTGCCTCCAGGTTTTCGTTGCCGCCGTACATATTTGCGACCCACTCGCCGTCGTTTTTCCCGTAATCGAGATAAAGCATGGAAGCAACCGCGTCCATACGGATACCGTCCGCGTGATATTTATCCGCCCAGAACAGCGCGTTGGAGATGAGGAAGTTTTTCACCTCCGGTCTGCCGTAATTATAAATCAGCGTGCCCCAGTGCGGGTGGCTGCCCTGCCGCGGGTCAAGATGCTCATACAGACAGGTACCGTCAAACGCGGCAAGTCCAAAAGTGTCGCGCGGGAAATGCGCCGGCACCCAGTCCAGGATCACGCCGATACCCGCCTCGTGCATATAATTCATGAAATACATGAAATCCTCCGGCGTGCCGTAGCGCGCGGTCGGCGCATAGTAGCCCGTCACCTGGTAGCCCCAGGAGCCGTCAAAGGGATGCTCCATCACCGGCAGCAGCTCGATGTGCGTGTAGCCCATCTCCTTTACATATTCCGCGATCATCGGAGCAAGCTCGCGATAATTGTAAAAATCACGGTTCTCCGGCTTTTTCCAGGAGGCAAGATGCATCTCGTAGATTGCCATCGGCTGCTTCTTGGAATCTGTCTTTTTCCGCTGCTTCATCCAGGCGTCATCTGTCCACTGAAACTGCGTAAGATCCGCAACGATGGACGCCGTCTCCGGGCGGAGCTGCGCCGCGTTTGCGTAGGGATCCGCCTTCAGATAGGTGATGTTTCCCTGCGCCTTGATCTCGTATTTATACATTTCTCCGACGCTGATACCCGGTACAAAAAGCTCAAAAATACCGCTGTCCCAGAGCCGTCTCATAGGAAGGCGTCTGCCGTCCCAGAGGTTAAAATCCCCCACCAGGCTGACGCGCACAGCATTCGGCGCCCACACAGCAAAGTGAACGCCCTTCACGCCCTGCACCGTCATCGGGTGCGCCCCCATTTTTTCATAAATATCGTAGCAGATGCCGGCATTGAAGCGCGCGGTTTCCTGCTTCGTCAGCACCGGCTCAAATGCGTACGGATCAATATATTCCAGGGAAGTCCCATTGTCAAAGATCACATACAATGTATACTTCGGAATCTGCTTTCCCGGAATCAGCACCGCAAAGAAACCGGCCTCGTCCTCCATCGTCATCTCATAAGATTCCTTTTTTCCGGTAATCTGAACAATGATGCGCTCCGCTGTCGGAATAAATGCCTGGATCAGCACTCCGTCGTCCGTCAGGTGCGGTCCGAGGATCGCGTGCGGATTGTCCTCCTCCGAATATGTCAGCGCCTCGATCTGTGCCCAGTCCATCAAATCATACAGCTTGTCCTCTCCCATAATACCCTCCTGCAAGTTATCATAATTTATTTCCCCATATATTCCGTATTCTTTTCTTATATAATAAAATATTCACAATCTTTTTTCAACTCCTACTTTATAAAAATCCCTTTAAACCAAATTTCCAGATTGCTCTGCTCCTTGATTTAAAGGGATTCTGTTGTTATATTTATTCATCTATCGCATGGATAAAAAGTCCGCTGCGCAGCTTCGGCTCGAACCAGGTGGATTTCGGCGGCATCAGAAGATGCGCATCCGCCACCGCAAACAGCTCGGCCATAGAGGTCGGATACATGGCAAACGCCACCCCGCCGTAGGTATCCACTCTTCGCTGCAGATCCGAAAGTCCGCGGATCCCGCCGACGAAGTGGATGCGCTCGTCCGTGGTCGGATCGGAAATGCCGAGCATTGGCTCTAAAATCTCCCGCTGCAAAACAGAGACATCCAGCCCGTCGATCGGATGATCGCTGCGGTACTGCTCCTTTATGCGCAGCTCATACCACACGCCGTCCAGATACATTCCCATGCAGCCCTTCTCCTGCGGTCTGCAGGGAACATTTCTGCGCTCCATCCGGCAGATCCCACCCTCGCAGGTATGCTCCATTACGCTGTTTTCCCGCACCTCGCATTTGCTGCTGATCTTTTCCAGAAATTCCGCCGGCGTGCTGCCGTTTAAATCGGCGGCAACGCGGTTATAATCCATAATACGCAGCTCGTCGTCCGCAAAGAGGACGGACAGGAAGGAATCGTACTCGTGGCTGCCGTCCGCCGTCTCGCCGCGTTTTTTTGCTTCCTCACGGCGCATCAGCGACACACGCACCGCTGAAGCCGCGCGGTGATGACCGTCCGCAATATAGATCTGCGAGATTCCGGCAAAAGCTTCCCGAATGGTCTTTATCATCGTCTCGTCAGAGATTTTCCAGCCGCGGTGCGCGATGCCGTCCTCCGACACAAAATCAAAGATGGGCGTCTCCTGCTTTGCCCTTTGCATACAGGAGCTGATAACCTCATTTCTGCGGTAAGCAAGAAAAATCGGTCCGGTCTGCGCGCCGCAGGCATCGATGTGACAGATGCGGTCCTGCTCCTTCTCAGCGCGAGTGTTTTCGTGCTTCATAATGACGCCGTTTACATAGTCGTCCACGGCTGCACACGCCACCAGCCCGGTCTGCGCACGCCCCTCCATTTCCAGCTCATAAATATAATAACATGCCTGCGCATCTCTCGAGAAGCTTCCCCCGGAAATCATTTCCCAGAGAAGGTCGTGCGCCTTCCGATAAACCTCCGGCGCATACACATCCACCTCATCGCCAAACTGCGTCTCGGCGCGGTCAATGCGAAGAAAGCTCATCGGCTCGCGCTCCACTTCCAGCTTCGCCTCCGCACGGCTATAGACGTCGTAGGGGAGCGCCGCGATCCGCGGCGCAAGCTCCGTCCTCGGACGGATTCCAAAAAATGGTTTGATCTCTGCCATTTTCTCCCTCCGCCTATTTCAGCACGCGCACTTTAAGCACACCGTCGATTTTTTTCAGCTTCTCAATAATTTCCGGCGTGATCGGCGTATCAAGGTCGAACAGTGAATACGCATATTCGCCCTTGCTCTGATTTGCCATATTTGCGATGTTCAGGTCAGCCTCGCCAAGCACGGACGCAAACTGTCCGATCATATTTTTGATATTGCGGTGATTGATCGCCACGCGGCATACGGTATTGCAGATGCCCATGTCACACTCCGGATAGTTCACGGAGTGATGAATATTTCCATGCTCAATGTAATCGATCAACTCCTTCACTGCCATCTTCGCGCAGTTATCCTCGGATTCCTCGGTGGAAGCTCCGATGTGCGGCGTCACGATGCAGCCCTTTGCCCCCGCTGTCGTCGGATTCGGAAAATCACTCACGTAGCGTTTCATCTTTCCGGTGCGCAGCGCATCCACAACGGCTTCCTCATCCACCAGCAGATCGCGCGCGTAGTTCAGCAAAACCACGCCGTCCTTCATCTTGTCGATCGCATCTTTGTTGATCATTTTGCGCGTGCTGTCCATCAGCGGTACATGGATAGTAATGTAATCACACTCGCGGTAGATTTCATCTACTTCTTTGATGTGCCTGATATCGCGTGACAGATTCCACGCCGCATCCACGGAAATATAGGGATCGTACCCGTAAACCTCCATGCCGAGACGCGCGGCGGCATTTGCCACCAGCACGCCGATCGCGCCAAGACCGATGATACCGAGACGCTTCCCTTTAATTTCATTTCCGGCAAAGCGCTTCTTTTCCTTTTCGGCAGATTTAGCGATCAGTTCATTCTGACGCTCGGACTGCACCCAGTTGACGCCGCCGACAATATCTCTCGACGCCAGCAAAAGTCCTGCCAGCACTGCCTCCTTCACGCCGTTTGCATTCGCGCCCGGCGTATTAAATACGACGATTCCGGCTTCCGCACATTTCTGCAGCGGAATGTTATTGACGCCCGCGCCCGCACGCGCGATCGCTTCCAGCTTTTCGGGCAGCTCCATGTCGTGCATCGCCGCGCTGCGCACGAGAATGGCGTCTGCGTCATTCATATTATCCGTCTGTACATAAAGTCCTGAGAAGCCATCCAGTCCCACCTGCGAGATCGGATTTAAGCAATGATAGTGGAACATTACAGATTCGCCTCCTCAAATTTTTTCATAAATGCGACCAGCGCCTCCACACCCTCGATCGGCATCGCGTTGTAAATGCTTGCGCGCATACCGCCGACGCTGCGATGTCCTTTTAAATTTTCAAAGCCTGCCGCCTTCGCCTCTTTGACAAATTTAGCATCCAGCTCCTTATCGCCCGTCACAAACGGCACGTTCATCAGAGAACGGTCCTTCTTTTCTACTGTTCCGTGGAACAGTTTGCTGTTGTCCAAAAAGTCGTACAGGATCGCAGCCTTTTTCTCATTGCGCTCCTTCATCGCTTCCAGACCGCCCATTTTTTTCAGCCATTTGAACACCTTCCCGCAGATATAAATGCAGTAGCTGTTCGGTGTATTATAGAGAGAATCATGATCCGCGTGTGTCTTGTAGGTGAGCATCGTCGGAGTGCCCGGAAGTACGTCCTCTGTGATCAGGTCTTCGCGGATGATAACGATGACCATACCTGCCGGTCCGATGTTCTTCTGGACGCCGCCGTAGATGATGCCGTACTTCGTGACATCCACCGGCTCAGACAGGAAGCAGGAGGAAACGTCCGCTACCAGCGTCTTACCCTTGGTGTTCGGCAGCTCCTTGAATTTTGTACCGTAAATGGTGTTGTTCTCGCAGATATAAACATAGTCCGCATCCTCGCTGATCGGAAGGTCCGAGCAGTCCGGAATGTAGGAAAAGGTCTTATCCTCGGAGGAAGCGATCTTATTCGCTTTTCCGTATTTCTGCGCCTCCTGGTACGCCTTCTTCGCCCACTGGCCGGTAACGATGTAATCCGCCACCCTGTTCTTCATCAGGTTCATCGGGATCATCGCAAACTGCTGCGAAGCGCCGCCCTGCAGGAACAGTACCTTATAGTTATCCGGGATGTTCATCAACTCGCGCAGATCCTTCTCCGCCTCCCTGATGATCCCGTCAAAAATCTCTCCGCGGTGGCTCATCTCCATCACAGACATTCCGCTGCCGCGGTAATCCAGCATCTCGTCGGCAGCCTCCTGCAGCACTTCCTCCGGCAAAACCGCCGGACCTGCAGAAAAATTGTACACTCTTTTCATAATTCTCTCCTCCTCACTTCTGTCTCACACTTTGCACTTCCGAAAACCTGCTAAATACTTACGATACCACGGATTTCTCCGTGCTTCGCACTTTCGAAATCTACACATCGTCCTGGTCAAAGGCTTCCTCGATCGGAGCCCCTGCCGGAACCATCGGGAATACCTTGTCATCCTGATCGATCTGACAGTCGATCAGCACCGGTCTGCCCATTGCGATCGCCTTTTCCAGCGCCGGCCTGAGTTCTGCAAGAGCACTCACGCGAATGCCGGCTGCGCCGAGCGCTTCGGCAACCTTTACAAAGTCCACTCCGTCGTTTAACACGGTCGCGGAATAGCGCTCATCATAAAACAGCGTCTGCCACTGACGGACCATGCCCAGAACATGGTTGTTGATCACGACCTCAATGATCGGGATATTGTAGCGCGCCGCCGTTGCCAGCTCGTTCATGTTCATGCGGAAGCATCCGTCTCCGGCAATGTTGATGACCGTCTTTTCCGGGCGTCCCATCTTGGCGCCAATGGCAGCTCCCAGACCGTAGCCCATCGTACCAAGCCCACCGGAGGTTAAAAGTGTATGCGGTTTCTTATATTTGTAATACTGCGCCGCCCACATCTGATGCTGTCCGACATCCGTCACGATGATCGCGTCGCCTTCCGTCACTTTATAGATCTCCTCGACGACCGCCGGACCGGTAAGCTGTCCGTGATCGTATTTCAGCGGATATTTCTCTTTCATTTCATGGATCTCCTGCAGCCACTCGTCATGGTTGTGATCCTCAATGAGCGGATTCAGACGGCGGAGCACCTCGCGCACATCGCCCTGGATGCTGCAGTCTACCATGATATTTTTGTTGATTTCCGCCGGATCGATATCAATATGCAGAATCTTCGCATTTTTCGCAAAGCGGTTCGCATTGCCGACCACGCGGTCGCTGAAGCGGATACCGATGGCAATCAGCAGGTCGCACTTCGTGATGCCAAGGTTGGAGCACTTTGTTCCGTGCATACCGGTCATGCCGGTGTAGCGCTCGTCTCTTCCGTCAAACGCTCCCTTCCCCATCAGCGAATCGCCGACCGGCGCGTGTACCTTATCCACAAATTCCTTCAGTTCTTTTGCCGCGTCGGAGATCACCGCGCCGCCGCCCACCAGAACAAACGGGCGTTTGCAGTGATTGATCAGCTCCACCGCACTGTTAAGATCCGCCTCGCGGATATAATCGGTCTTGCGCTCGATTGGCTCCGGCGTCTGCTTCTCATATTCTGCGGTCGCCGCTGTCACGTCCTTCGGAATATCGATGAGGACGGGACCGGGTCTTCCCTCCGCCGCAATGCGGAAAGCGTCGCGGATGGTATCCGCAAGCTTTGCAACGTCCTTTACAATATAATTATGCTTCGTGATCGGCATTGTCACACCGGCAATGTCGATTTCCTGGAAGCTGTCCTTTCCAAGCAGCGGAACGCCCACGTTCGCCGTGATCGCCACGATCGGAACGGAATCCATGTAGGCAGTCGCGATACCGGTTACCAGATTGGTCGCGCCCGGACCGGAAGTGGCAAGGCAGACGCCCACCTTGCCTGTCGCCCGCGCATAGCCGTCCGCCGCGTGGGACGCCCCCTGCTCGTGCGAAGTGAGAATGTGGGTGATCTCTTTGCCGTGCTTATATAATTCATCGTAAATGTTCAGAATCGCTCCGCCCGGATAGCCGAACACGGTATCCACGCCCTGCTCCTTCAGACATTCGATAACGATCTGTGAACCTGTTAATTTCATATATATCCTCCTCTGTCATAATTTTCATGATGCCACGGATTTTTCCGTGCTGCGCACTTCCAAAATCATCATTTGATTTCCAGAATCGCTCCGCGGTTGCCGGAGGTTACCATCTTTGCGTAGCGGGCAAGATAGCCGGTCGTGATCTTCGGCTCTCTCGGCTGCCACTTTGCCTTCCGCGCTGCCAGCTCTTCATCGGAAACTGCGATATCCAGCTTGTTTTCCGGAATGTTGATTTTGATAATGTCGCCCTCTTCCACGAGCGCGATCGGTCCGCCGACCGCCGCCTCCGGGGAGACATGACCGATGGAAGCGCCTCTGGAGGCGCCGCTGAAGCGTCCATCCGTGATCAGAGCGACGGAGGAGCCAAGTCCCATGCCCGCGATCGCAGAGGTCGGATTTAGCATCTCACGCATTCCCGGACCGCCTTTGGGTCCCTCATAGCGAATGACAACGACATCACCAGCCACGATCTTACCGCCCTTGATCGCCTCGATGGCATCCTCCTCGCAGTCAAACACGCGCGCCGGTCCCTCATGCACCATCATCTCCGGTACCACTGCGGAGCGCTTTACAACGCCGGAATCCGGCGCCAGATTGCCTTTGAGCACCGCAATGCCGCCAGTCGTGCTGTACGGATTGTCGATCGGACGGATGACCTCCGGATTGCGGTTTACGCAGCCGCTGATGTTTTCCTTCACGGTCTTTCCGGTTGCCGTGATCAGATCGGTGTAGAGCAGGCCTTTTTTGTCCAGCTCATTCATCACCGCATATACGCCGCCTGCCTCATTAAGATCCTCCATGTAGGTCGGACCTGCCGGCGCCAGGTGACAAAGGTTCGGGGTGTGTGCGCTGATCTCGTTTGCGATATCCACGTTCAGCTCCACGCCCGCCTCGTGCGCGATCGCCGGAAGGTGCAGCATACTGTTTGTAGAACATCCGAGCGCCATGTCGACCGTCAGGGCGTTGCGGAACGCTTTCTCGGTCATGATGTCGCGCGGACGGATATTTTTCTCAAGAAGTTCCATCACCTTCATGCCGGCAAGCTTTGCCAGCTTGATGCGCTCGGAGTATACCGCCGGGATCGTGCCGTTGCCCGGAAGTCCCATGCCGAGCGCCTCCGTCAGGCAGTTCATGCTGTTTGCCGTATACATGCCGGAGCAGGAGCCGCAGGTCGGGCAGGTCTTGCATTCAAATTCGTAGACGTCCTCTTCTGTCATCGTGCCCGCCGCATAGGATCCGACCGCCTCAAACATACTGGAAAGGCTTCTCTTTTGACCCTTCACATGACCGGCGAGCATCGGACCGCCGCTCACGAAAATAGTCGGGATATTTAAGCGCGCCGCCGCCATCAGAAGCCCCGGCACGTTCTTGTCACAGTTTGGAATGCATACAAGTGCGTCAAACTGATGCGCGATCGCCATGCACTCGGTAGAATCCGCGATCAGGTCGCGCGTTACCAGCGAATATTTCATGCCGACATGCCCCATTGCAATGCCGTCACAGACTGCAATCGCCGGAAACTCGCGCGGCACACCGCCTGCGAGCGCAACGCCCATCTTGACTGCCTCGGTGATCTTGTCGAGGTTCATATGCCCCGGCACGATCTCGTTATAGGAATTTACAATGCCGACAAGCGGCCGTCTCATCTCTTCATCCGTCATTCCCAGCGCGTTAAACAGGGATCGGTGGGGCGCCTGCTGCATCCCCTTCTTTACTGCATCACTTTTCATTGTTCTTCCTCCTCAGATCCGTTCTTTGATCAGCCGCCCCATCTCGCGGCAGCCTACCTGCGTGCACCCCTCAGACATGATATCGCCCGTGCGGTAGCCGTTCTTTAATACCTGCTTCACCGCCTGCTCGATGGCGTCCGCCGCCTCGTCCAGGTCAAGCGAGAACCGCAGCATCATCGCCGCCGACAGGATCGTTGCGATCGGGTTTGCGATATCTTTTCCGGCAATATCCGGCGCGGAGCCGTGGCTCGGCTCATACAGACCAAATTTTGTCTCGTTCAGGCTTGCGGAGGACAGCATTCCGATGGACCCCGTCACCATGCTGGCCTCGTCCGACAGGATATCTCCGAACATATTTTCCGTGAGGATCACGTCAAACTGCGCCGGATCGCGCACGAGCTGCATCGCGCAGTTATCCACCAGCATGTGGGAAAGCTCCACATCCGGGTAATCCTTTGCGACCTCCTCCACGACTGCTCTCCAGAGACGTGAGGAATCGAGCACGTTTGCCTTATCGACGCTCGTCACTTTCTTTCTTCTCTTTCTCGCAATGTCAAATCCGCGCTTTGCAATACGGCGGATCTCATTTTCGTCGTAAGTCAGCGTATCGATCGCTTTGCGCACGCCGTTTTCTTCCACCGTTTTGCGTTCGCCAAAATACAGACCGCCGGTCAGCTCGCGCATGATCATCATGTCAAAGCCCTCCCCGATGATCTCGTCGCGGAGCGGACACGCCGCCTTCAGCTCCTCGTACAGGTACGCCGGGCGCAGGTTTGCAAACAGATTTAACGATTTGCGGATCTTCAGAAGCCCCGCCTCCGGACGCTTAGACGGTTCCAGCTTATACCACGGGGACGTCTTTGCATCTCCGCCGATGGAACCCATAAGCACCGCATCGCTCATTCTTGCCGCCTCGATCGTCTCGTCCGTGAGCGGCACCCCGTGTACGTCGATCGACGCACCGCCCATCAGCAGCTCTTTGTAATCAAGCTGAAATCCGAATTTTTTTCCCGCCGCATCCAGCACCTCGCGCGCCTGCGCGACAATTTCCGGTCCGATACCGTCGCCCGGAATCACTGCAATCTTATAATTCATAATCCTCACTCCTCATGCCCTTTTATAACATCGGATCTCTCCGTGTTTTACGCCCTGTCATTTTGCGCAAACGGGGACACAGCAGAATTTGCCATGTCCCCAGCTTATGTCTGATTCTGCTGCAATTACTGCGCGTCTGCCTTTTCCACCTCTGCGATAGCAGATTTGCGCATCGGAATCCTGCAGTTTTTGTTGCTGCCGAATTCCACAATTACATCTTCATCCGTAATATCGATGACTACGCCGTAAAAGCCGCTTGTCGTCACAACGCTGTCGCCGACAGCCAGCTCCGCAAGCATCGCGTTGACCCTCTTCTGTTCCTTTTTCTGCGGACGGATCGCCATAAAATACATTGCTGCGCCGATGATCACTACATAAAATACCAGGAGCAGGATGCTGCTCGTCCCGGATGCCGCTGTAGCCTCTGTTAATAAATACATAATAGTTCCTTCCTTTCCATAAATGATGATGCTCATACCATCATACACAAAATCAGGCGGTTCATCAAGTCATTTTTTCAAATCCTGCCAGTTTTTCCGCTTTATATTCCAAAAAACGCCCTTCATCCAGCGCGTCGCGTATCTCTTCCATCAGATGATTGTAGAAATACAGGTTGTGCAGCACGCACAAACGCATGCCGAGCATCTCGCCGGCCTTTAACAGATGGCGGATGTACGCCCTGCTGTAGTGACGGCATGCCGGACAGCCGCATCCCTCCTCGATCGGGCGGTCGTCCAGCTTGAATTTTTCGTTGAATAGATTCAGTTTTCCGTGCGCTGTGTACACATGTCCGTGACGTCCGTTGCGGCTCGGATATACGCAGTCGAAAAAGTCGACGCCGCGCTCCACCGCCTCCAGGATATTTGCCGGCGTACCGACGCCCATCAGATAGGTAGGCTTATCCTGCGGCAGATGCGGTACCACCTCGTCAAGAATATGATACATTTCCTCGTGCGTCTCCCCGACTGCGAGTCCGCCGATCGCATAGCCGTCCAGATCCATTTTAGATATCTCGTCTGCGTGCGCGATACGGATATCCTCGTAAACCGCGCCCTGGTTGATGCCGAAAAGAAGCTGATTTTTATTAATCGTATCTGGCAGGCTGTTCAGGCGCGCCATCTCTGCCTTGCAGCGCGCCAGCCAGCGCGTCGTGCGTTCCACCGATGCCTGCACATATTCCCTGCTCGCCTTACTGGACGGGCATTCGTCGAACGCCATGGCGATCGTGGAGGCGAGATTTGACTGAATCTGCATACTCTCCTCAGGTCCCATAAAAATTTTCCGCCCGTCAACGTGCGACTGAAAATATACGCCCTCTTCTTTGATCCTGCGAAGCCCCGCCAGCGAGAATACCTGAAAGCCGCCGGAGTCCGTCAGGATCGGCTTGTCCCACACCATGAATTTGTGCAGGCCGCCGAGCTGTCTGATGATATCGTCCCCCGGTCGCACATGGAGATGATACGTATTGGAAAGCTCCACCTGGGTACCGATCTCCTGCAGATCCATCGTGGAAACCGCTCCCTTGATCGCTGCCGCCGTGCCCACATTCATGAACACCGGCGTCTGAATTGTTCCATGAACGGTGCGAAATTCTGCGCGCTTCGCCCGCCCTTCTGTTTTCTTAATCTGATACATTCTTTCCCTCTTTGTTTTTTCATAGAATGGATTCAGATTACCACATCCGTCCGCAAAAAACAAGAGTAACTATTTTATAGAATTTTAACAGTATCTGTAACTTGCACTCTCCCGAAAATTGTCGTATACTGTAAACCGACACGAAAATACAGCAAATATAATAAATAAGAAAAACGGCATTCGCCGTATTAGAAGAAGGAGGCTTACTCTGACGAATATGGTTCAGCAGAATTTGTCTTACAGACTTGGGATCGATATCGGTTCCACAACTGTAAAAATCGCAGTGTTAGATAAGGATGACACACTTTTATTCGCGGATTACGAGCGTCACTACGCAAATATACAGGAAACGCTTGCCGCGCTTCTTTCGAAAGCCGAGGAAAAGCTCGGCATACTGGAGGTTTCCCCGGTGATCACCGGTTCCGGCGGACTTTCTCTTGCCAAGCACCTGGAGGTTCCGTTTGTGCAGGAGGTTATCGCCGTATCGACAGCGCTCTCGCACTACGCGCCCCAGACCGACGTTGCCATCGAGCTTGGCGGTGAGGATGCAAAGATCATTTATTTTGACGGCGGCAGCGTGGAGCAGCGTATGAACGGTATCTGCGCGGGCGGCACCGGCTCTTTTATCGACCAGATGGCATCCCTTTTGCAGACCGACGCATCGGGACTGAACGAATACGCAAAGCATTATCAGTCGCTCTACCCCATCGCAGCCCGCTGCGGTGTTTTTGCAAAATCTGATATCCAGCCGCTGATCAATGAGGGCGCGACAAAGGAAGATCTGTCCGCATCCATTTTCCAGGCGGTTGTCAACCAGACCATCAGCGGTCTTGCCTGCGGAAAGCCGATCCGCGGTCATGTTGCGTTTCTCGGCGGCCCGCTGCACTTTCTGTCCGAACTGAAGGAGGCGTTTATCCGCACCTTAAATCTGGACGACGAGCATGCGATCACGCCGGAAAATTCACATCTGTTTGCGGCGATCGGCTCCGCTATGAACAGCGAGATGGTCGTCTCCACGGACACGCAGGCTTTGATACATAAATTATCCGGCAACATCAAGCTGGAATTTGAGGTGGCGCGCTTAGAGCCGCTGTTTGCCTCCCAGGAGGATTACGACGCCTTTAACGAGCGACAGAACCAGTACAACGTTGTCACGGACGATCTGAGCACCTACGAGGGCTTATGCTTCCTCGGCATCGACGCAGGCTCCACCACCACAAAGGCGGCGCTCGTCAGCGAGGACGGCTCGCTTTTGTATTCATTCTACAGCAACAACAACGGCAGTCCTTTAAAGACCACCATCCAGGCAGTACAGGAAATCTACGAGCATCTTCCTGCAAACGCGCGGATCGCCTACTCCTGCTCCACCGGCTACGGCGAGGCGCTGATCAAGGCGGCGCTGCTTCTGGACGAGGGCGAGGTGGAGACGGTATCGCATTACTATGCCGCCGCTTTCTTTGACCCGGAGGTGGACTGCATCCTGGATATCGGCGGACAGGATATGAAATGCATCAAGATCAAGAATCACACGGTCGACAGCGTGCAGCTCAACGAGGCATGCTCCAGCGGCTGCGGTTCCTTTATCGAAACCTTTGCAAAATCCTTGAATTACAGCGTCAGCGACTTTGCGCACGAGGCGCTTTTCGCCCAGCATCCGATCGATCTGGGCACCCGCTGTACTGTATTTATGAATTCCAAGGTAAAGCAGGCGCAGAAGGAGGGCGCATCCGTCGCCGATATCTCCGCCGGACTTGCTTACTCGGTCATCAAGAACGCATTATATAAGGTAATTAAGGTTTCCGACGCCTCCGAGCTCGGGAAGCACATTGTCGTGCAGGGCGGCACCTTCTACAATGACGCGGTGCTGCGCAGCTTCGAGCGCATCGCAAACTGCGAAGCGATCCGTCCCGATATCGCCGGCATCATGGGCGCTTTCGGCGCCGCTCTGATCGCGCGCGAGCGCTTCGAATCCGGCAAACAGACGACCATGCTTCCGATCGAGAAGATCAACAGCCTGCAGTTTACCACGCACATGGCAAAATGTAAGGGCTGCACCAACCAGTGCCGTCTGACCATCAACCGCTTTACCGGCGGACGCCAGTTCGTCAGCGGAAACCGCTGCGAGCGTGGTCTTGGAAAAGAAAAGAAAAACAGCGATATCCCGAACCTGTTTGAGTATAAAAACAAGCTGCTGTTCTCCCGCGAGGTGCTGGAGAGCGACCAGGCTGTGCGCGGAAAGGTCGGACTGCCGCGCGTGCTGAACATGTACGAAAATTACCCGTTCTGGCACCGGTTCTTCACCGACTTAAAATACGAGGTCGTGCTCTCTCCGGCAAGCACCCGGAAAATTTACGAGCTGGGCATTGAGTCCATTCCGAGCGAATCGGAATGCTATCCGGCAAAGCTGGCGCACGGCCATATCGAGTGGCTGCTCCATCACGGGGTAAACTTTATCTTCTACCCCTGCATTCCTTATGAGCGCTGTGAATTTCCGGACGCCGTCAACCACTACAACTGCCCGATCGTTACCTCTTATGCGGAGAACATCAAAAACAATGTGGAGGCGCTGCGTGACCCGAAGATTGATTTCCGCAACCCGTTTATGGCGCTCACCAGCCTGGAGACTGTCACCGGACAGCTCATCAAGGCATTTCCGGAGATTCCGGCGTCAGAGGTGAAGGCGGCTGCCGCCAATGCCTGGAAGGCGCAGGAGGAAACGCGCCAGGCAATGTACAGAAAAGGCGAGGAGACCATCGAATGGCTGAAGAAAAACAATAAGCACGGCATCGTGCTGGCGGGCAGACCGTATCATATTGATAATGAGATTAACCACGGGATTCCGGAGCTGATTACCTCTTACGGCATCGCCGTACTGACTGAGGATTCCGTGTCGCATCTGAACCAGCCGGAGCGTCCGCTGCTTGTCAGCGACCAGTGGATGTATCACAGCCGTCTCTACGCGGCGGCAAATTACGTAAAAACGACGGATTTTCTGGACCTTATCCAGTTAAATTCCTTTGGCTGCGGTCTGGACGCGGTTACTACCGACGAGGTGAATGATATTCTGACCGGCTCCGGCAAGATTTATACCTGTCTGAAAATCGATGAGGTAAACAATCTGGGAGCGGCGCGTATCCGTATCCGCTCGCTGATTGCCGCGCTGCGCTCCAAGGAAAAGCAGCATGAGCAGCGCACCATCGTTCCCGCCAATATGAACCGCGTGCTGTTTACCGAGGAAATGCGCAAGGATTACACGATCCTCTGTCCGCAGATGTCGCCGATTCATTTCCGCATACTGGAGCCTGCGCTGCGAAGCTGCGGCTATCACATCGAGCTGCTGCAAAACGACGGAAAGCACGCCGTGGACGTCGGACTGAAATATGTAAATAATGACGCCTGCTACCCCTCTCTGATGGTTGTCGGACAGATTATGGATGCCGTGCTCTCCGGAAAGTATGATACATCAAAGACGGCTGTTATTATCACACAGACGGGCGGCGGCTGCCGCGCCAGCAACTATATCGGCTTTATCCGCCGCGCGCTGGCAAAGGCGGGGCACCCGGAGATTCCGGTAATTTCTCTGAACGTTTCCGGGCTTGAGACAAATCCGGGCTTCAAGATTACCGTTCCGATGGCGGTAAAGGGCATGTACGCCGTTGTTTTCGGGGATATCTTTATGCGCTGCCTCTACCGTATGCGCCCCTACGAGGTCATTCCCGGCTCGGCGAATGAAATGCATCTGAAGTGGGAGGCGGAATGCATTAAGTTTCTGACGCAGAAGCATCCGTCCCATCACGGCTTTGCAAAGCTCTGCCGCGAGATTATCACAGATTTTGATAATCTGCCCATCCGCGGTATTCCAAAGCCCCGCGTGGGCGTTGTCGGCGAGATTCTGGTAAAATTTATGCCGGCGGCAAATAATTATCTGGTAGATCTCCTGGAATCGGAGGGCGCCGAAGCGGTGGTACCGGATTTGCTTGATTTCCTGTTTTACTGCTTCTATAACTCGAACTTTAAGGCACAGGAGCTCGGTATGAAGAAGAGAACGGCGGCAATTTCCAACGCCGGAATCAAGCTTCTGGAATTTATCCGGAATACCTCCGTGAAGGAATTTCAGAAGAGCCGTCATTTCGATGCCCCGACAAAGATTTCACAGCTTGCGGAATACGCAAAGCCGATCGTATCGCTCGGCAATCAGACCGGCGAGGGCTGGTTCCTCACCGGTGAGATGATGGAGCTGATACATAGCGGCGTGAATAATATCGTCTGCACGCAGCCCTTTGGCTGTCTGCCGAACCATGTGGTCGGCAAGGGCGTTATCAAGGAAATCCGCAGGCAGCATCCGCTCGCGAATATCGTGGCGATCGACTACGATCCGGGCGCCAGCGAGGTAAACCAGCTTAACCGTATTAAGCTGATGCTCAGCACCGCCCAGAAAAATCTGCGCGCACAGCGGCAGGAAGAAGCGGCGGCTGCGAAGGATGCATAAATAATAGTCGTTTCGAAAAAAGCGATAGAGGATTTTCCTTTATCGCTTTTTTCATATTAATCAAGCGTCGGTGTATCGAAAAACATATTGTATTTAGAAAGTTTTTTCGGATTTTCAATAAAAACTATTGATTATCTGGCTGTTTTTGGATATATTAATGATAAAGGAGGCGATATTATGATTATCAGACCCCACTATTTAGAAATGCTGAAAACTTATCGTGACGCGCCGCTGGTAAAAATCCTTGCCGGTATTCGCCGCTGCGGAAAATCCACGATTTTAAAAATGCTGCAGGAGGATTTGATAAAAAGTGGCGTTCCCGCCAATCATATCCTCAATATGTGTTATACCTCGGAGGATTTTGCAGATGGTATGACCCACAGGGATATGTATAACGGCATAAAAGAAAAAATAACGGATGACGGGCGTTACTATCTTTTGCTTGACGAGGTACAGGAAATCACCGGATGGGAAAAAGCCGTCAACAGTCTGCTCGAAAACAACAATACCGATATCTATGTAACAGGCTCCAATTCCAGACTGATGGCAGGTGAAATATCCACCTATCTCACAGGGCGGTATGTCTCGATTCCCGTATTTACGCTGTCCTTTGCCGAGTATATGGATTTCAAAAAAGCAGACGGACGCACTCCGAAAGAACTTCTTACCGAATATATCCGCATGGGCGGTTTTCCGATTGTTGCACTGAGCAATTTTGACGAGGGTCCTGCCTATCAGATTGTCGAGGGAATTTACCATTCCGTTATTACAGGTGATATAACGAAACGGCACCATATTACGAATTTTGACTTGTTCAACCGTGTTGTGAAATATGTAATTGAAAATGTCGGCAAAACCTTTTCCGCAAACGCTATTGTAAAGTTTCTGAAAAGCGAGGGACGTTCTCTCTCGGTAGAATCCGTCTACAACTATCTGGAATGGCTGGAAAAAGCTTTTGTGATATACCGCTGCCAGCGCTATGACCTGCAAGGGAAATCCGTACTGAAAACGCAGGAAAAATTCTATCTCGCCGACGCTTCTCTGAAATACTGCATGATGGGTTTCAATCCGAAATCTGTTGCCGCAATGCTTGAAAATATCGTGTACTTTGAGCTTCGCAGAAAAGGTTACGAGGTCTTTATCGGCAAGAATGAAACGAAAGAAATCGACTTTGTGGCAGTGCGCCGTGACGAGCGTATCTATGTGCAGGTATGCCGCAATCTGCCGGAGGAATCCGACCGCGAGGTCGCCAATCTGCTTGAGATCAAAGACCACTACCCCAAGTATGTCGTCACACTTGACGAGCTTGCCGCAGGGAATATCAACGGTGTAAAAATCATGTATCTGGCAGATTTTTTGTTAAGTGAAAAGTATTAAACAAGGTATTGACCGCTGTTTTGTTTCCATAGAAGCTGGTCGACAAAAGCAGCGGTCGCTATGCTCGCAAATTTTTTAGTTTTCTGTGTCCTGCAATCGCTGTACGATACTCTCCTTCTGCGTCCGCCGGTATGCCGCGAACGGT
The DNA here is from genome assembly GCF_047017445.1 of Marvinbryantia sp. Classification (NCBI taxonomy): domain Bacteria; kingdom Bacillati; phylum Bacillota; class Clostridia; order Lachnospirales; family Lachnospiraceae; genus Marvinbryantia; species Marvinbryantia sp. The sequence goes on from NZ_JBKXTT010000016.1 coordinate 97,637, forward strand.
ACTATCACCGCAAGGACCGCCAGCAGGGGCAGCATGATCAGATAGGCAAGGAAGTTCGGGCGGTAGGCGAAGAACATGATCACGTTGTTGAGCGCTGTCATGATTGCCCAGGACAGCACGGTTCCCAGTATGAGACTGATGACGCCGGATATCAGCACGTAATACAGCCCCTCTTCCACCAGCATCCGCTTTAGCTGCCGCTGCGTCATGCCGATGCTGCAGAGTATGGCGAATTCCCGTTTGCGGGCGATGATTCCCGTAACGATGGAGTTTATGAAATTCAGCACCCCGATAATGGCGATTACCGCGCTGAGAGCGATTCCGATAATGCGTATTGCCGTAATCATGCTGTCGAAGCCTTCCATCAGCGACGCCTTTGTCAGATAGCCCATTTCCGGGTTTATGTTTTCGCAGTAGTTTTCGATTTCCTGCACGAAGCTGTCAAGCTGTGTTTCTTCTACTGTGTAGGATACGCCGAAGCACCAGCTATATGGGGATGTCTGTACATCCTGTTTGGGCAGCACTGCACGCACACCGTTGACAGGGCTGGACTGGTCTGTCATACTGGATGGAATCTCCACGATTGCCATCACCTCGTACTCTTTTTCTTCCAGATTTGTAAAACGGTAATCGACAATATTTCCCGCCTCGTCTTTTATCTCTATAGCTTCCGAATCATCCGTTACCGTGAGAACCTTCAGCTTCTCACCCGGACGATAGATGCGCGCGCCCTCTGTATGATCGCCGATAATTTCCGTCAGCAGCACATAGCCGCCCTGCGAAAATTTTTCGATATCCAGCTCTCCGTCCAGCACCTTTAAGTTGGACAGGATATCCGTGTCGTATGCATATATGTCAGCGTTAAGCTGCCGCTGCTCCTTCGCCGTATTAATTACACTTGTCCCCCAGTCGCCTTCCCTTAGAATGCCCTGGTCCTCAAAGCTCTGGTAGCGCTCCAGTCCCGTCTCGTCCAGCGAGATATAGGTTCTGTTGAAAATCTGCCACAGCTCGTTTTTGGAGAGGACTCCCGGCTGTGCGTCCGCCAGCTCTATATATGCCTCATCTACCCCGGAAGACATCACTGTTCCGCCTCCGGTAATATAGGTCGGCGCCAGCAGGACATCACCCAGCAGCCGCTGCTCCAGATAGGCGTCGATGCGGAAGCTTCCGATGCCGGTCAGCACCACGCACAGCAGCACCATGCTGAAGGACAGAGACAAAAGAACAAGCGTTGTTTTCTTTTTGCTGCGTCCGAGATTGGAGAGCGCCATACGGTGAATCCGCGCCCCCGTCTCGGATTTCTTTTCCTTTTTGCGCACACCGCTGCCCTCTGTATAGCGGACCGCCTCCACCGGCGACACGCTGCCGGCTATTTTCCCCGGCTTGCGGCAGCTTATAAAAACAGTGATAAGCGCAAATACGATACCGAACAGCGCGACCTGCGGACTGAATTTCATTTCCACCCCAAGGCTGTCATAGCCGGTCACCCGCAGCATAAAGGGAAATACGATTCGGGACGCCAGATAACCCGCCGCCAGACCGACTGGTATTCCAATGGCCGAGAGCACCAGTGCCTGCCGCCTGATCATTCCCTGTATCTGACGCCCGGTGGTGCCGACTGTCTTCAGCAATCCGTAAAAACGGATATCCTGAAAAACGGAAATGTAAAAAATATTATAAATAATCAGATAGCCCGTAATCAGAATAACCACCAGTGCACCCACGAGAATTACCACTGAGAACGGGTCCGCCGCCTCCGCGCGGTTCTGCATGTACGCCCAGTTCACCCCATACCCTAAGGTGACGTCCGGATCGTAGCCCGCGTCCTCAATGATGGAACGCACCGTCTGCTCAATATCCGCCGCGCTGTCAAAGTACAGACCGACCGCATACAGACCGGCTCCGGCTTCGTTGGGATGCGATTCGCCCCACGCCACAAAATCCTCGTCGGTGAGACTTCCCTTCAGTTCCTTCCAGTATGCTTCTGATATATAGAGCTCGGAGGCGTGACTGATCTGACTGCCCTCATACCAGCCACAGACCCGGAAGGTTTTGCTGATTTTCTCCCCGTGAAAGGTAAATTCCAGCAGGATTTCCACGCCCGTCTCATACGGCAGCTTCAGCTCGTCCAGCACGTAGGTGTCGACGATAATGTCCTCCTCCTTTTCCGGCATCGCACCCTCCGCCAGCGTGATAAAGGAGTTCTCCAGCTCCTCCTCTCCCTGCGCCAGCCGCAGCTCGTACTGGCGTCGTGTCAGATTTTCCGCTTGACTGATAAAGATATTCCAGGTGTACGATCTCACCCGCTCATCCGCTGTCACCTTTTCCATCTGCTCACGGGTGGCGGCTTTCAGACCGGCATGGAATCTGCCGCCCACCTCCCGCATGGTGGATTCCTGGGTGACGTCTATCATGCCGATTCCCATCGCCGCCAGCGTCGTAAAAAGCATACAGGTGAGCGCGATTGCCGCGACTGCAAAGATATTACGCATCTTATTGTTTTTGAGGCTCCGCATGGAAAGACGGCGCACCACCCCGCTGTTGTTATTTTTCATGGCGCGCTCCTCTCTGCATCCGCTCTCTGGGCGCATATGCCTCCGGTGTGCTCTGTCCTCCGGTAATCTTCCCGTCCTCAATGCGGATGACGCGGTCGGCAAGCTGCGCCATCGCATCATTGTGCGTTATCATCACGATTGTCTGGTGAAACTGCTCGCCCGTCAGCTTCAGAAGCCCCAGAACCTCCTGCGATGTTCTGGAATCCAGATTTCCGGTCGGCTCGTCCGCGAGAATAATGGCAGGTTTGCTGGCGAGCGCCCGCGCGATTGCCACTCTCTGCTGCTGTCCGCCGGAGAGCTGGTTCGGCATACTGTTCTTTTTTTCCAGAATGCCGAGCATATTCATAATTTCTTTAATAAACGCGCGGTCCGGCTTTTCTCCGTCCAGCTCGATTGGAAGCACAATATTTTCATAGACGTTTAAAATCGGCACCAGATTATAATTCTGGAAGATAAAGCCGATGTTGCGCCTGCGGAAAATCGTCAGCTCTGATTCGTTCAGCTTGAAAATTTCTTTACCGGAAACGATGACCTCCCCCGACGTTGCGTAATCCAACCCGCCGAGCATATGCAGCAGCGTGCTCTTGCCGGAGCCGCTCGTTCCGACCACCGCCAGAAATTCGCCCTCTTCGACCGTGAGGTTCACTCCATCCAGTGCCTTTACAAGATTCGCCCCGGAACCGTAATACTTTTTCAGATTGACTGTTTTTAAGATGTCCATATGATAGTCCCCTTTCTTATCAGCATTTCGGATGCTTTTATACTAGCATCCCTTTCTGACACTCCGCTGACAAAAAAGAAAAAAGTTCTTACAAAACTGTCAGAACCGTCACACGCAGGGCTGGCTTTGCGCCGCGGCGGGTGTCTGAGGCTGGCGTGAATGATGACTTCATACTTCATTCAGCAGGAACACCCGAAAGCAGCTTCCCGCGCCTTCGCGGGAATCGACCGTGATATACCCCTTTTCTTTATTTAAAATTAACTGCGCAAGATACAGCCCCAGACCGCTGCCGCCGGTGTGACCGGTATTCTCCCCGCGGTAAAAGCGCTGGAAAATTTTATTGTATTCCTCCTTTGCGATTCCCTGTCCCTGGTCGCAGATTTCTATCTGCGTGTAGATTTCCATCGGCTGCACGCGTACGGTAATCGTGCTGCCCTCCGGAGAATATTTTACGGCGTTGTCAAGCAGGTTGCCGAGCGCCTCCGCCGTCCAGCCCGGCTCGTGCCAGAGGCGCCGGTCCTCAAACGGCTCCACCTGCAGGGTAATCGCTTTTTCCTCTGCCTGGGCATAGATTCCGCTGACCGCCCTGCCAATCGTCTCCCGGATGCCGGAAAACTGCGCGGTGAATACAATCATACCCCGTTCAAGCTGCGAGGCTTTCAGCATACTCTCCAGCAGCCACTGCATTTTCTCCGCCTGTGCGTTTGCCTGCTGCGCAAACCGGCGGCGCTGCTCCTCTGAGAGTGTATCGTCCTCCAGAAGCTCGGTATACATCCGCACATTTGCCATCGGCGTTTTTAACTGATGCGAGAGGTCGGAAAGAAGCGCCGCCACCTCGTCACGCTCCCGCTCCGCCGCTTCTTCCTTTCCGGCAGCCTGCTGCAAAATGCGCTCCAGGCTGCTCTCCAGCCTGGATTCCCGCGTCTCTTTCATGGTCTGGAATGCGGCGCTGCCCTTTTCCCGGTAATCGCGCAGCAGCTTCTGCATACGGTTCAGCGTGCGCAGCAGATATCCGCCCATCAGCAGTGCCGCCAGAAGTGCCAGCGCCGCCACAGTAAGCGCCGCAGCTACTGTCATCTGTTCCCTGTTCATTATGTTCTCCTCTGATATGGCGGGACTCTGCAATGCGCAAAAATCCCGGCAGCTTCCTTAATGCACATCTACCTGTTCTGCCGGTCTGTCTTCCCACAGATAGCCCATGCCGTGTACTGTTTTGATATATCTGGGATGCGAGGCATCCTCCTCCACCTTTGTGCGCAGGCGCCGGATGTTTACCATCAGGGTGTTTTCCTCCACAAAGCTGCCGCCGCTATCCCACACGCGCGCCAGGATCTGCTCCTTCAGCAGCACCTGGTTTTTATTTTCCAGAAAGTATTTCAACAGCTTAAATTCTGTAAGGCTTAAGTCCAGCTCTCTGTCTTTGAGGTACGCCTTCATTTCTTTTTCCTGCAGACGGATATCCCCGGAAATGAGCCATCCGGAGGAATCCTGCCCGCCCCGCCTGCGCAGAAGCGCCGCAATGCGCGCCTTTAAAACCGCCAGTGAAAAAGGCTTTGCAATGTAATCGTCCGCACCGCTCTCCAGGCACATCACCTGGTCGATCTCCATATCGCGCGCCGTAATCATCAGCACCGGCACGCCCGCCGTCCCGGCAATCTCCCGGCAGAGCGCAAGCCCGTCGCCGTCCGGCAGATTCCAGTCCAGCAGCACCAGGTCCGGCTGCCGTTCTGCAATCGCCTCCCGCCCTGCGCGGCAGGTGGAAAAGCAGCTTATCTGATAGCCCTCCCGCTCCAGCGCAAACGAAATGCCCTCCGCCAGCGCCTCATCGTCTTCTATGAAAAATATCTGTGTCAAATCTGTCCGCCTCCCGAAGCAATCTGATTATGGTAAGAAGACTTTTATTCTACGTAAAAATCAAATGCATATTAGAGTGCCGATTAAGAGAATTCTTATCTTTTTCAATATAATCCCATGTTTTCTGATATGTCCCCGGAGCAGCTACAGCCGGGTCTGATATAAAATCTATAAATTCATCTGCCTTTCCATCATAGCGTTCAGCAAAATCATCTGATAGTATTTGTTTCTCCTCATCTGTAAATGCTTTTAATTCATTGTACCAAGCCGCTAGCGCGGCGGCTAGCCCTAAGTACGTAAAACCACCA